>NZ_DAIUCE010000001.1:0-17505 GCF_036846325.1 Ligilactobacillus sp.
GTTGGTTATAAAATTGGCGATAAAAGCCTTGAAAAATACTGTTTGAATCTCCTCCAGGCAGACTGCCTGAGAAAATACTCCTCGGTCAATTTTGTACATTTTTTCGTATCTTCATCAAAGATATCCGTTAAATGCTTTGCCAGATCACGGTCATAGCAAAAGGCATTTCCTTCAAAATTAAGTTTAAAGCTCCTAAAATCAAGATTAGCCGAACCGACCGATGAAATCTGCCCGTCAATTACCATCGTCTTTGCATGCAAAAAACCGTTGTCGTAACGATAGAGTTCAACTCCCTTATTAACAAGTTCTCTTGCATAATATTCCGTTGCGCGATAGACAAACGGGTGGTCTGGCATCGAAGGGATCATGATCCTTACTTTGATGCCGGAATAGACAGCCAGTTTCAACGCGTCCATCACGGCATCATCAGGAATGAGATAAGGAGTCTGAATGCAAATGTATTCATTGGCCGAACTGATCATTTTCAAATATCCGAGCCTGATTGCTTCAGTTTCAGAATCAGGGCCTGATGATACAATTTGAATACTCGTTTGTCCCCTGCTTTTTTCAAGCGGAAAATAATGACTGGCATATTCCAATCGATCTTTTTCGCGCGTTCTGGCAATCGTAGCATTCCAATCCATGAAAAATCTTGACTGCATAACGGCACAGGCATTTCCAACGATTCTTAAATGCGTGTCGCGCCAATAGCCGAATTTTTTTGAAAGCCCAAGATACTGATCGCCAACGTTAAATCCCCCGATATAGCCGATTTTCCCATCAATAACGACAATTTTCCGGTGCAACCGATAATTCAGCCGCGGACTGTGAACGGGAGCCGCTTTTGATCCAAAAAACACTTCTGCCCGTCCGCCTAAACTCTCAAGACGCTTGAAGAAGCCGCGACGCTGTCCCCTGGAGCCCATGCTGTCATAGATAATGCGAACCTCGACTCCTCGAGAACACGCATCCTCCAGCGCACGTAAAAGTTCCGTCCCGATTTGATCAGAAAAAAACGAATAATATTCGACGTGCACATGATCTTTGGCCTTTTTGATGTCTTCAATCAGCGCTCTGAATTTTTCATGACCGTCTGTATAAACCCTGACTTCGTTATGTTTAGTCAAAATCGCATCGTCAGCCACAAGCAAAGCTCTGACGGTCTGCCTTGCCTCATCCGTCAGCAAGTCGCTTGGCATGAGCTCTTTTTCGTTCCACTGCTCCTTTTGCAGAGCAACAAGCTGACTGATTCCGGTTCGTTCCTGAGTCCGTAAGTCAAAAATCTTTTCCTTCGATATTTTCTTTCCGGCAAACAGGTAAATCACGAATCCAACTACCGGCAAAAGGTTTAAAACCAGAAGCCAGGCCCAAGTCGCTGCGATGTCTCTTTTTTCCTTAAATACAGTAATGATTGCTGCAGTCGTATTTAACAATAGAATCAAAATGATTATCCAGACTACTGTACTCACCGTCACATCACCCTTCTAAAAAGACTATACAGTTAATTTTAGCCTAAAAACCGACATTTGTCAGTCAACAAAATTCCTTCCGAACCACTTATGGTCAATTTTTTTAATCGTACCGTCCTTTTTCAGCTCTTTGAGCGCACGATTGATTTTCAATCTGAGTGTTCTGTCGCCCTTTCTGATTCCGACCGCGAACTCTTCCTTAGGATATCCGACTGAAAGTTCGTGATAACTTGAAGGATCGCTTTTATGCGAAATAACGTACGATGCATATACCTGGTCAGTCACAATTCCCGAAATTCTTCCTGCATCAAGATCTAAAAAGGCATCGTTGAACGTATCGTATTGAATCGTTTTACGAACGTGCCTTTTAAGCAGTTCAGGATATTCAACATAGCAGTCGTATCCGGATGATCCGCTTTGAACACCGATCGTCCTGCCCTTCATATCAGCAACAGTTCTGACGTTTCTCCCTTTTGTCACGAGAACCTGATCATTTGCAAGATACGGATTTGAAAAAGCGACTTTTTTCATCCGTTCTGAAGTCTTGCTGTAGCCATTCCAAATAACGTCAATCGTTCCGTTCATCAGCTCGGTTTCCTTCATTGACCAGTCAATCGTCTGAAAATCGGGCTTCAACCCGCATTTTTTAAAAACGGCTCTGGCCAAATCAACGTCATAGCCGACAAGCCGCCCGTTTTTTTGACGAAAGTCCATCGGTACGAAGCTGTCATCCAAACCGACGACGACCGTTCCGCGATGTCTGATTCCAGCCCAATTGTCTACTTTTTCAGCCCTTGATTTTGAGTTTGAACATCCTCCCAGCAAAAAAAGAGCTAAAAACAAGCATATTCCAATGTAGCTTTTCTTTTTCACATCAATCACCCCTATGAAACAGGTCTGACTTTCAAAATATCGTCAGCTATCTCCCTTGCAAAATCAAGATCATGCGTCACTATAATCTGCGTCATCGATTCATTCTTTAAATTCAAGATAATGTCCCTGACCTTGTCCCTCAATCCAGGATCAAGAGCGCTTGTCGGTTCGTCATAGCACAAGATTTCAGGATGCATCGCAAGTGCCCTTGCAATGGCAACCCGTTGTTTTTGCCCTCCTGAAAGCTGATACGGATAAAGGTTTTCCTTGCCCTCCAGAGCCAGTTTTTTCAACAATTGACGAGCTTCTTTTTCAACTGCCTGCGGATCTTCCTTTAAGGCGATTTTTGGCGCTAAAGTCACGTTTTCCAAAACCGACAAATGAGGAAAAAGATTGTACTCCTGAAAGACGACTCCGATGAGAGCATCTTTTGAAGAAATTGGGTCAAACCTTTTCCCGTCAAGCAGCATTTCACCTTCGTCAATTTGCTCTAATCCGCTGATACATCTCAAAAGGGTCGTTTTTCCTCCGCCGGACTGTCCGACAATGCACATAATCTCACCGTCAGACACCTTAAGACTGATTCCGTTAAGAATCCTTCTTCCGGAAAAACTCTTCTTGATATTTTTGAGTTCAAGCATTCAAATGCCCCCTTACTTCCATTTTCCGTATACTGTTTCGATTTTTTGCAACATCCAGGTAAAGACGGCCGTCAGCGCCAAATAGATTATTCCGACCAGAACAAGCGGAACCAAGGAAACATCCCGACTCGAAGCAACGTTCCCGGCACGGAGAAGATCGCCAAGTCCAATCACGTAAACCAAGCTTGAATCCTTAATAAGATTGATTACCTCATTTCCGATTGAAGGAACGACTATTTTCATAACCTGAGGCGCAATGATCTTTCTGATGGTCTGCCAATAAGTCAGCCTTAAAACCCTGGCGCTTTCATATTGACCGCGGTCAATCGACTGCAGTCCGCCACGAAAAATTTCTGCAAAATATGCCGTATAATTTAAAACAAATGCCACCAATGCGGCCACATATCTTGGAAGCACGATTCCGGTTCCTAAAAGCGGAAGACCATAAAACACGAAAATCAATTGCAAAAGCAACGGCGTTCCGCGCATCAACCAAATATAGAAACGCAAAACGGCATTTAATATCTTAAATCTGGAACACCTTCCGAGTGCGCAAATCAACCCCAAAGGCAATGAAAAAACAAGCGTCAACACGAAGATTGAAAGCGTCATCTCCGTTCCATCCAACAAAGACGGCATAATTTCAAATATATAATTCATACGTGAACCCCCTGGAAAATTAAAAAACCCTCTTGGAAAATTCCAAGAGGGCGTTGTTGCGCGGTTCCACCTCCGATTCGCTGACCTCTCACGAGGCCGGCCTCAGCAAGTCGATGACTTGTTGCCGATAACGGGACATCCGAGCGAATTTCTTCGCTAACTCACGGGTGTGGTTCGGAAAAATCATCGATTCCTTCGCAGCAACAGGAACTCTCTTAACGACTCATCAACCTACTCTTCCGCTCAACATCATTCTGAATATGAATTTTCATACAGACTAACATTCAATCATCACTTCTTTTTGAACCATGATGCTATTTTGCCGAAAAAGCCGCTTTCATCACTCTCTTTCAGCGTCATCAAAGGGACGGCCTGTCCCTCAAGCCGACGGGCTATGTTTCGATAGCCCCTTGAAGCAGGACTCTTTTCATTCAAAACGATTGGTTCGCCCTTGTTGGAAGTTCCGATAACCTCATCATCGTCAAAGACAATTCCAATCAATTTAATTGAAAGATGGTGAGTAATCTCATCAACATCCATCATCGTGCCGTCATTGACCATTTGTTTCTTAATGCGATTGATAACAAGCATCGGCGGCTCGTCAAGATCAGCCTGCTCAAGCAGACCGACTACTCGATCGGCATCTCTGACCGCAGAAATTTCGGGCGTTGAAACAACAATGGCTTCATCAGCACCGGCAACCGAATTGGTAAAGCCCTGTTCAATCCCAGCAGGGCAGTCAAGCAAAATATAGTCAAAATCACTCTTCAGCTCAGCAACGATTGCTTTGACCTCATCCGGCTCAATCGCAGACTTATCTGTATTTTGCGCAGCCGGAAGCAGGAAAAGCCTGTCTTCAAAACGCTTATCCTTGATAATGGCCTGATGAAGCTTGCACCTTCCCCTGGCAACGTCGACAATATCGTAAATAATACGATTGTCAAGTCCCAGCACAACATCCAGATTTCGCAAACCGATATCAAGATCAAGCATGATAACCTTTTTGCCCATTAAAGCCAAAGCGGACCCAAGATTGGCCGTTGTCGTCGTCTTACCGACGCCGCCTTTTCCGGACGTAATTACAATCGCTCTTCCCATCAAATCAAGCCTCCATTTTGTGTAAATACTTTTGGCCGAATCGTCTTGAGTTCTGTAACTTCAGCCGTATCAAGCGCATGCAAATCATTTACGTAGATTAATTTTTGCCTGTCTTCATACTCGGTTTCAGAAACAATCTCAACCAAATCGGCAATTCTTACCTGCTGCGCATGGGCCAGATTGCCGCATACGACAGCAAGAGCATCATTTTTTGCCCCTGCATGAATAATTCCCTCAACATTTCCCAAAACAAAAATGCTGCCGGTTGCTTTTAAAATGCCGCCCTCATGAACCGATCCGCAAAACAGAACATCTCCGTTCATTTCCTTAATCTGGCCGTTTCTGACGATTTCGCAGCACAGATGAATTGTTCTGCCATCCAAAAACTCGATAAAGCTTTCTTTCGAAATAACATCAGCATTCAGTTTGCGAATTGAAAAACGCGGATAATTTTCGAATATTTCCTCAATCTCCGTTCGTTGCTCTTGATTGAGCAGCCTGTTACCCGTGTTTAATGAAAAAGTCAGCTTGTCACCTTTTGACATTTTCTCATTTTGAACTTTTTTTAAAATTTCATCAATTTCTTTTTTTATTTCGCCAAATGAGCTCACATCTTTAAGAATAAACTCATACCCTTCTTTGTGACCTTTTAAAATGACTGACGGCATTCAAAATTCCCCCTCATCGATTACGATATGCCCGTAAAAATCTTTTTGACAGGAACGAACAAAATTACAAATAATGCGATATTGTAGACCAGAGTCGGCCAGAGAACGCGCATCACAAATTCGTCAAACCGAGTCGCTGCTTGTCCGATCAATGCAAATGCAAAGTAATTCATTGCAGTCAAAATCGTAATATCTATCAGATATATCAATAGTACCATAATAAATGAGGCTCTTCCGAAAAATTGCGTTGACTCACGATTCAAATATACGATGAAAGGAATAATGATGGTCATTATTCCTAAAAAACCAGTGTAGTACACATCAAAAAGCAACCCTGAAAGAAAAGC
Organism: Ligilactobacillus sp.; assembly: GCF_036846325.1. NCBI lineage: Bacteria > Bacillati > Bacillota > Bacilli > Lactobacillales > Lactobacillaceae > Ligilactobacillus > Ligilactobacillus sp. The sequence continues at coordinate 5,757 of NZ_DAIUCE010000001.1, forward strand.
CCAGACATAGATACGGCCGATTTTTTCATCGCCGTAAAAAACGGCCATCACGAACCAGAACAAAATCAGCCGGCTTTCAATTGCGACATGGGAGGTAAACATTTGACTCGAAAGAATATTCGAAAGCGTTCCGTCAAGTAAGAATGCCAGAAACAAGCCGACAGGAAAGACGTACTTCATTTTTGACGTTTCCATCTGCTCACCCCTAATCTGTCCTTTTCGCAACTGTAACGACACTAAGATCAGTCATGTCAGCTGCGGGTTTGATGTAAATTTTTGAAGGCAGGCCATAATCATCGTCAGCTACCCGGACAACCTTTCCGACCAACAGCCCCTTGGGAGTATTTCCTCCCATTCCTGACGTAATGACGCTCGTGCCTTTTTTGATTTTGACCTTTGACGTGACCTGTCCCATAATCAATTCGTTCTTTTCTGAATTGTAACCAGTAATCAATCCGTTTACCGTCTCGTCCTTGGAATTGATCAACTGGACGGCAAAACGATTGGCATCATCATTTTCAGTCGATAAAAGCTCAACCTTGCTGTTTGTCTGATTGACTTCAACGACGCGTCCGACAAGGCCTTCCTTTGACATAACGGCCGCATTCTTGACGACGCCCGCCGTCCTGCCCTTCGAAATAATGACTTGATTTTGCCATGCCGAAGGCGTTCTCGAAAGAACATAAGCACTGATTTTATCGTAGTCAGTCAGACTTTTATTAAGTTTCAGCTGCTGTTTGAGCTGTTTGTTTTCTTTTGCCAATGTTTGATTTTCAACACGTTGTGAGGCCAAACTGTCGACTTCTTTTTTCAGTTTCTGATTTTCTTCGTACGTATTTAACAAGTCAGACACTGTGTTGCCCGCTTTGGCAATGCCATTAACCGGATAGCTGACTACAGCATTGACGACTCCGGCCGCCTCGTTTCCGAATTGAACGACAAATGGTGGCATTGAACGATTATTGCGCACACCGATTGAAAATGCAATCAGCAAAAAGCTGACAATCAAGCCGATCAGTGTCACAACAAGCTTTTTATTGAAAAAGAACTTCTGCATAATTTCACCTCATAAAAATTAAGAGGCTGGACGATCAAACCCAACCTCCTAATGAAACGACTCAATCGTCAATTTTAGTTTTTCTTCATTACATCGATATTCTTCAATGATTCGCCGGTACCGACCGCAACACAGTCAAGCGGATCCTGAGCAACAAATACCGGAACCTTAGTTGCTTCGGAAATGACATCCGGCAAATGACGAAGCAATGCGCCACCGCCCGTCAGGACGATTCCGTGATCGATAACGTCGGCAGCAATTTCAGGCGATGTTTCTTCAAGAGTTTCTTTAATAGCCGTAATAATCTCTTCAATAACCTCTTGAATGGCTTCAGCAACGTCTTCAGCCTTGATTTCAATCGTTTTGGGAAGACCCGTAACAAGATCGCGGCCGCGAATCGTTTGCGAATCAAGCTGTTTTGCAGATTCGACCGAAGCAGAAGCAACGTCAATCTTAAGTTGTTCGGCAGTTCTCTCACCAATCAGCAAATTGTAGTTCTTGCGAACATAGTAGATGATTGAATCATCAATTTTATCACCGGCCATGCGAATCGAACGGCTGGAAACTATTCCTCCAAGAGAAATCGTTGCTACGTCAGTTGTACCGCCACCAATATCAACAACCATGCTGCCCGTAGGATCCATCACCGGAAGTCCTGCTCCGATAGCTGCTGCAAAAGGCTCTTCAATGACATAGGCATCACGAGCCCCGGCAATTCTTGTCGCATCGATAACGGCGCGCTTTTCAACTTCCGTAACCCCGCTGGGAACACAAACCATCACATATGGCTTTGAACCCTTGTGACCAAGTGCTTTTTCGATATAATACTTCATCATGGCAACCGTTGTATCATAATCAGCAATAACTCCGTCCTTCATCGGGCGAATGGCCACAATGCTTGCAGGCGTACGACCAATCATGTCACGAGCTTCCGAACCGACGGAAACGATTTCGCCCGTCTTTGTATTCTTAGCTACAACTGAAGGTTCGCGCAAAACGATTCCCTTTCCTTCAGCATAAACGATTGTATTTGCTGTACCTAAATCGATACCAATATTTTTTGTTCCGATTCCGAACACGATGTTCCATCCCTTCATGTTTCTCATTATCTGAGCAATAATTTCAGTCTATTTCAATTGTATCATTGAAACCTATTGTTTCCAATACGTTTTCAAAATAATTCACGCGGTTTATTATAGCATACATCCAGTCTCAATTGAATTGCTGAAACTTGAAAATCTGTCTGAAAGGCCTATCTTTAAAATATTTTAAGAAAACTTAACCATTAATGACTTTCACCGTTGCCGCTTGAAAGCTTTTCCTGCCTTCGACTTCGCAAAATTCGACGCGCTGTCCTTCTTCCAAAGTCTTGAAACCTGAACCGACCAGTGCTGAAAAATGTACGAAAACATCCTCTTTTCCTTCGTCAGGCGTAATAAATCCATACCCTTTTTTCTTGTCAAAAAAATGAACCGTTCCTCTAAGCATTAAAATCCTCTCTTTCACTTATCCGATAATATTTTCTTCACGCATGCTGAGATACGAGCTGTTTCCGACAATGATATGGTCCAGCAGTTCAATTCCCAGAAGATGCCCGCATTCTTCCAGCCTCTTTGTCAAGCTGAGATCATTTTCAGAAGGCGTCGTATCACCGCTTGGATGATTGTGCACGACGATTATGCGGGCAGTGCTGAGTCTCAGGGCTTCCTTGAAAATTTCCCTTGGATGGACCGTTGCCGAATTCAGAGTCCCTTTGAAGATTTTCTTCTGCTCCAAAACCTGATTTTTTGTATCAAGAAAAAAGCAAACCAGCGATTCCTGCTTTTCATCCCCCAAAACATCAATCATGTATCTTCCGACTACAGAACTTGAGCAAAACTGTCCCAAAGGCAATTTAAACTGACATTTCATCCTTTTGGAGAATTCACAGATAGCCTCCATCAAAATCGACTGCTCATCATTTCCAAGCAAAAGCTCCCAGTTTTCAGGAACAAAATCCTTAATCTGAAACAAGCCTGAAAAGTCCTTGAAAAATGCATTGCATGCTTCTGAAGCCTTCTTGTCCTGCATTTTTACGTTGAGCAAATAATACAAAAGTTCCCTGTCCGACAGAGACTGCACGCCAAAACGCTTTATCCGTCCCGTTAAATACTTGCTTGAAACCTCATTGACCAAACTCATGATATTTCCCCCTCTCAATACATAAATTCGTAAATCAGAGGGGAAATATTCTATTTATTTGCCATTTCGATATAATTTTTCACACAAACGAGATCATCCAACACGGCCACGGTGTTCTCCCGTTCAAAAGATCCGGCCGGAATGATGTCGGGAACCATGATTACGGGAATACCGGCATTGTTTGCAGCTAAAATGCCATTATGAGAATCTTCGATAATCAGCGTTTCTTCTTTTTCGGGACTTCCTGAAATTTTCCACGCAGCATTGAAAATGTCAGGTGCCGGCTTGGCTTTTTTAACGTCGTCTGCCGAAATAATGTGCTTGAAGTCATCTTTGACCCCGACCTTGTCCAGATAATACAAAATGTCCTTCTTATAATTGCTTGAAGCAAGCGTAAACGGAATCCCCTTTTCCTGAAGATATGCCGATAATTCGGTAAAGCCAGGACGCAATGCGAGTTTTCCGGCCTCAACGACAGGATATATCTTATCCATGCTGAGTTTGATGAATTTTTCAATCAGCATTCTGTCACCATAATCTTCAGTCATTTTATTAATCATGTTTTCCGTTCCGGCACCAACAAACTGGCGATAATAATCCATTGTAAAGCCGTCGATTCCAAGTTCTTCCGCTGCCAGTCTGTTTGCTTCGAAATAAACCTTTTCCGAATCAATCACAACGCCGTCCATGTCAAAAATAACCAGTTCAACACTCATTTGAGTCCACCTCGTTCTAATATATGCTTTCTAACGTCCGCTATGAAATACAGCGAGCCAGACACTAAAATTAAGTCACTGTCTTGCATAAGCGCTGTTTCAAGCGCTTCCTGCCAGTCATCGATTTCAATTGTTCGCGGATGTCTTTCATGCAGTTTTTTCGGACTGGCCACTTGTCTTGGGCCGTCAAATCCAGTCAAAATTATACTTGCTTTTGGATTTTTAAGCAATACCTCAAGCATCTCATCTGAACTTTTATCAGCTAAAATTCCCAAAACAACCGTAATTTTCCTGCCCTTGAAATTTGTTTCAAGCGTTTTTTCAATTTCTTCCATGGCGGAAGGATTATGGGCACCGTCCAAAACAATCAGCGGATTCTCCTGAATTCTTTCAAATCGACCCGGCCACCGGGTATTTTCCAGGGCTTCACCGGCCTTTTGACGATTGATTTTGATTTCCTCGATTTCTGACAAAACATTGAACGCCGTCAATGCGCAAGCCGCATTGTCGACTTGAAAATTCCCGAACAATCCCGTCCCTTGAAGCGGCCACTTTTCCTTTTCAAATTCATATGTGAAACTTTCTCCCCAAAAATGATCGGGGCTTTCTTCAAACCTCGCTCGATAGTCAATCTCAGGCTGATAAACACGGCTGTTTTGAGCTTTTGCCCTGCTTAAAACGACTTCAAGCGCTTCTTTTGGCAATCTTCCGATGACGACCGGCCGTTTTCGCTTAATGATTCCTGCCTTGTTTTCCGCCACCTTTGCAATCGTGTCCCCCAAAATCTTTGCGTGATCCATCGCGACCGTCGTAATGACTGAAACAAGCGGGTCGATAATGTTGGTCGAATCGTACGTTCCGCCGATTCCAACCTCAACGACTGCATAGTCAACTTCCATTCTTGCAAAATAATCGAGCATTATTGCCGTTAAAACTTCAAATTCCTTTGGACCGTCATTTTCAAACTCATCATCAATCCTTTCAATGACGGGCTTGATGCGTTCGACTTCTTCAACCAGCTCATTATCGGGAATCATCTTGCCGTCAATTGCGATCCGCTCATTGAACCTGACGATAAAAGGGGACGTGAACGTCCCGACGCGATATCCGTGAGACATCAGCAATTCTCGCAAATATGCGGTCACTGACCCTTTCCCGTTCGTTCCCGTAACGTGAATCAACTTCAGTTTCTTTTCAGGATTTCCCATCAGTTCGGTCATCCTTCTCATTTTGACCAGCGAAGGATCCTTCGTAAACTTTCTTCTGCCGTGAATAAACGAAACGGCCTCATCGTAACTCATTTTTGACATTGACTGCACCTCTTGTTCATGAACATCATCGTCCTTGCCCGTCTTTAACGTCAGCGATTGTCTTCTTGTAATCATCGCCTGCACATCCAAATTATACCATGACAAAGCAGGCAAAATAAAAAGCCGGGGAAAATCCCGACTTTTCACAACGCATCTTCCGAACTACATTTCCTTTTCAAGCTGCTCGATTCGAAGTCTGGTAGCTTCAAGCTTGTTCTTATAATCAGCAAGCTTTTCCTTTTCGCTGTTTACGACCTCTGCCGGAGCGTTTGCGACGAAACGTTCGTTTGAAAGTTTCCTTTCACCGCGTTCGACCTCTTTTTCAAGTTTTGAAGCTTCCTTTTCAAGTCTTGCATGTTCTTCATTCAAGTCAATCAGATCAGCCAGCGGCAGATACACTTCTGCACCGGTAATGACAGATGTCATTGAAAGCGCTGGTGCCGGAACGTCTGCTCCGATTTCAAGCTTCTTTGGATGGCAGAAGCGATTGATGTATTCAATGTTTGCCTCAAAGACGTCTTTAGTCGTTTCTGAAGTCGTCCTAATCAAAATGTCGATTGCGCTTGACATCGGCGCATTGACTGAAGCACGGCTGTTTCTGACCGCTTTGATAAGTTCAATCAGGTTATCCATCTGCTTTTCTGCTTCCGGATTGTCAAATTCAGGGTGTTCGACCGGGTAAGCAGCCGTAACGAGCGATTTTCCGTCATGCGGCATCGTCAGCCAGATCTTTTCGGTTACGAACGGCATAATCGGGTGCATCAGACGCAACGTCTGATCAAGCACATAGCACAAGATGTTTTGCGTATTGCGTTTTGATTTTTCGTTTGAACCGTTCAGGTCTTCCTTGGCCATTTCGATGTACCAGTCACAGAAGTCGTTCCAGATGAAGTTGTAGAGGGCACGTCCTGCTTCACCGAATTCAAAGCCGTCAAACAGGCGTGTGACTTCCCTGACGGTGTTGTTCAGGCGGCTCAGAATCCACTTGTCAGAAAGCTGCCATTCGCTCTTTTCAGGGAGCTCTGCCTTCGTGTCGTCGTCAAGGTTCATGATTACAAAGCGGCTGGCGTTCCAAATCTTGTTGATGAAGTTCCAGGCAGCATCCATCTTCGTGTATGAGAAGCGGACGTCCTGTCCCGGCGTCGACCCCGTGGAGAGGAACCAGCGCAACGCATCGGCGCCGTACTTGTCGATGACGTCCATCGGATCGATTCCGTTACCAAGAGACTTGCTCATCTTGCGCCCCTGTTCATCACGAATCAAACCATGCAGCAAAACATGTTTGAACGGCCGGCGTCCCGTAAATTCAAGACTTTGGAAAATCATGCGGGATACCCAGAAGAAGATGATGTCATAACCTGTGACCAACGTATCCGTTGGGAAGTAGCGCTTAAAATCTTCTGATTCGGTATCGGGCCAGCCCATTGTCGAAAACGGCCACAAAGCGCTTGAGAACCAAGTATCCAAAACATCAGTATCCTGTTCCCAGTTCTCGATGTCTTCCGGTGCTTCTTCACCAACGTAAGTCTCGCCCGTCTTCTTGTTGTACCAGGCAGGAATCTGATGTCCCCACCAGAGCTGACGTGAAATAACCCAGTCATGAACGTTTTCCATCCATTGCGTAAACGTCTTTTCAAAACGTTCGGGAACAAATTTAACGGCATCATCCGTTTCCTGGTTTTTCAAGGCAGCTTCTGCCAACGGTTTCATCTTGACGAACCATTGCGTTGAAAGACGTGCTTCAACCTGAACCCCGGTCCTTTCCGAATGACCGACGCTATGAACGATTGGTTCGATGTTGATCATGTATCCCTGGTCCTGAAGATCGGAAACGATTGCCTTGCGTGCTTCAAAGCGGTCAAGTCCACAATACTTGCCCGCATTTTCATTCATCGTCGCATCATCGTTCATCGTATTGATTCGTTCCAGATCATGACGATTGCCGACTTCAAAGTCGTTAGGGTCATGAGCCGGCGTAATCTTGACCATCCCCGTCCCAAACTCAGGATCGACGTACTGATCGGCAATAATCGGAATGTGTCGGCCTTGAAGCGGAAGGACCACTTCCTTGCCGACAAGATCCTTATAACGTTCATCGCTCGGATTAACGGCAACCGCAACGTCGCCCATCATCGTTTCCGGACGCGTCGTTGCAATTTCAATATAATGCTTTCCATTGAAAGTATACTCCGAATCAACGAACGGATATTTCACATGATAGAAGGCACCCTTGTCATCCTGGTGAACGACTTCAATGTCTGAAAGCGCAGTTCTTGCCTTCGGATCCCAGTTGATGATATATTCACCGCGATAAATCAGGCCTTTTTTATAAAGGGCAACAAACACCTTGCGAACGGCCTTGGATAATCCTTCGTCCAAAGTAAAGCGTTCACGGTCGTAGTCAAGCGAAAGTCCCAGCTTTGCCCACTGCTGCTTGATGATGCCTGCATATTCGTCCTTCCATTCCCAGACTTTGTCAACGAATTTTTCCCGTCCAAGATCATAGCGTGAAATTCCCTGCTCTGCAAGGCGGGCTTCAACTTTTGCCTGCGTTGCGATCCCGGCGTGATCCATTCCAGGAAGCCACAGCGTATCAAACCCCTGCATGCGTTTCTGCCTGATCAGCATGTCCTGCAAAGTCGTGTCCCAGGCATGTCCCAGATGAAGCTTGCCGGTTACGTTCGGAGGCGGAATCACAATTGAATAAGGCTTGGCCTTCCTGTCTCCGCTCGGCTTGAACAATCCGTCGTTTACCCATTGTTCGTAACGTCCGGGTTCAACTTGACTCGGATTGTATTTGGTTGACATTTCAATATCTTTTGCCATTGAGTTTCTTCCTTTCCTTTGTCAAATGCAGTGATCCTTACCAGTCCATTCAAATAAAAAAACACTGCCGTCCCTTAATAGGACGACAGTGCCGTGGTACCACCTAAATTGGGCTTTAATGCCCCGCTTTAATTCATGTTAACGAACTGATATCCGGTCAGACCTACTGCTGGTTCAGTCTGACAGCTCACAAGCTACAATCCAGACAACGGTTAAAACGTTCCACCAACCCGTTTCTCTCTTTAAAACGTCATGTCTGAATCCTCTTGTTCAAAGCTTATACGAGTATTTTAGCCTTGTTGACACAGCGCGTCAAGCTAAAATTAAATTTAATTATGCCTAATTACAGCAATTCTGAAAATGCCTGTTCGGAATCATTCAGGAAAGAATCACCAATTTGAATGTTCGTCACTTTGACTCCGTCCAGAGCACGCTGAATCAAGCCGTCGACGTCTAAACGGCTCTCGTAATAACGTGCGCGATCAATTTTCGGCTTTGTCTTCGGAGCAGGAGGCGCGAAAACGGTGCAGCAATCCTCAAACGGCATGATTGACAAGTCAAACGTATCAATTTTCTGAGCAATCTTGATGATTTCATTTTTATCCATTGAAACAACTGGACGCAGGACAGGCATCGTCGTCACATCGTTAATGGCAGCCATGCTTTCAAGTGTCTGTGAAGCAACCTGACCCAAAGCCTCACCGTTGAAAATTGCCAGACCGCCGCGTTTTCTGGCTAATGCCTCCGTCAGCCTGAGCATGAACCGGCGCTGAATCGTCATCAGGTACCCGGAAGGCACGTCATGCTTGACCGTTTCCTGAATTTCGGTAAACGGGACCTCGATGAACTGAATTCTTCCGACGTAAGGCGTCAGTTTGGCCGTCAGTTCCTTGGCCTTGTTCAAAGCCTGTTCACTCGTGTACGGCGGACTGAAGAAGTGAACCATTTCAATGTCAACGCCACGCTTCATTGCAAGGTATCCCGCAACCGGAGAATCGATGCCGCCTGAAAGCATCAGCATTGCGCGTCCGGCGGTGCCGACCGGCAGTCCGCCGGCACCCTGGATTTTTTCATGAGACAAATAGATGCCGTCGCAGCGAACCTCGACACGCAGCGTAATATCCGGATCCTTCATCTTAACCTTGAGGCCCGGGACGTTTTGAAGCACGAAGCCGCCAATCATTTCGTTCAATTCGTTCGTATCGTAGACAAAATGGTGATCGGAGCGTCTTGTATTCACCTTGAACGTCATTCCGTCAAAGAACTTTTCCCTGATCATTTCAACCGCTTTTTCCTTTACGGCTTCAACGTCACGTTCAACCCTGACCGACGGTGAAAAGTTTTGTATCCCGAAAACCTGCTTTAAACGTTCGATGACCCTGTCGGAATCCTCACCGTTCAAATAGATGTGCATCCGGTCACGGTGAGCCTTAACGACCAGTTCCGGAAAATCGTGCATTGCGGAACGCACGTTGAATCCCAAACGGTCGATGAAGTTTCGCCTGTTCTTGCCTTTTGTTGACAGTTCGCCGTAACGAACCATGATTTCAGTATATTGCATATTGTTTCCTTTCAATGGTTTAAGAGTTGATTATCTGAAATTTTTCATATAACTCATCAAAGACCCTGTTGAATTCTTCCGCCTCTTCAAGCGTATTGTTTTCATCGAGACTGACTCGAACCGCAGAAGTTGCAGTTCCATCATCAATTCCAATCGAATGAAGCGTCGACGAAACCGTATGCTTCTTGGATGAGCATGCGCTTGTCGTTGAAATGTAAATGCCCTTGTCTTCAAAAGCATGGACAATCGTCTCGCCTCTGACGCCCTTGATTGCAAAGCAAAGCACGTGCGGTGCAAAATTCTTGTCGCGACCGGAGAAGATGACTGCTTTGTCGAATTTTTCCACGTGATCATAAATTTTTTCCTTAATTTTCTGCTGACGTTTTGAATATTCGTCCTCATTTTCGACCACAAGTCTCAAAGCTTTTGCCATTGCCGCAATTGCAGGCAGATTTTCGGTTCCGCTGCGCAGATTTTTCTCTTGTCCACCGCCAGTCAACAGCGGAGCGATCATTCTGCCTTCTTTCTTGTACATGAATCCAATCCCGCGCGGTGCATGAAATTTATGACCGGAAAACGACATCAGGTCGATTCGCTCGTTTTCAAGCATCTTGCCAAGGCCCTTTCCGACCGCCTGAACGGCATCGACGTGAAAATGAATTTTAGGATAATCTTTCAAAACTTCAGCAATCTCATCAATCGGCTGAATGGATCCGACTTCATTATTGACCGCCATGATCGAAACAAGAATCGTATCTTTTCTGATTGCCTTTCTCAAATCCTCGCAGCTGACCCGGCCTTCCCTGTCAACCGGAAGATAAGTCACTTCAAAACCCAGCTTTTCCAATTGCTTCATCGTATTGATGACGGCAGGGTGCTCAACGCTTGACGTAATCAAGTGCTTCCCGTAAATATGCTTTTCAATGGCAGTTCCCTTGATTGCCCAGTTGTCGCTTTCAGTCCCGCCGCTGGTAAAGAAAATCTCATCCTGCTTTCTTCCAATCAAATCAGCAACCTGCTTTCTTGCCTGTTCAAGCAGATTAAAGGCATGTTCTCCCAGATTATGCAAGGATGAGGGATTGCCCCAGACTTTTTCGCAAACCGTCTGATACGTTTGCAAAACCTGCGGATCTATTTTCGTCGTGGCACTATTGTCAAAGTACATTTTCTGCATACCCTCTCTTTTACATTGACATTCCTTTTAATTCTAACCAATCAACTACCAAAATACAAGCAAAAAAGGATGACGCAAATGTCACCCTTATAAAGCAAAATTTCCGATTTTCACGCATCTATCTTTGATATCTGCTCTTTTTCTTGTAGCCTGCTTCAATTCTGCGATACGAGTTTTCATCGACTTTTTCCAAAATATGTGCAATCGTGTCAAGCGATTTTATGTAATCGCACTTTTCAAACAGTCTGATTGCCTCTTCCTGAGCCTTGGCCACTTCTTCTGACTCGCCCCGGTATCGGTTGGCATACTGGATGCACTCCTGGGCCAATGTTGATGCATCGATTATCTCCTGGGTCTTTTTCTCCAAAACGTCAAGATCGGATTGAGTATTGATCAGATCATGCTCAATCTGATCCATGTCGACTTGAATCTTGCCCAGATCGTTGGCCAGATCGACGATTTCAGTCGAAACTTTCAAGAAATACTGCTGATATTCGCTGGAAAGGCCGGGCAAGTTGAGGTTGTCAATCGATCGTTTCAAACGATGCATTTCAGCGTCAAAATTCTGAATGGCCTGTTTTGCATCCTGTTCATCCTTGAACAGCGATGCCACGCTGTCGAAAATTTCCTTTTGCCGCTTTTCGATATCAGCCAGATTCTTCAAATTTTCAAGCATCCGGGAATAATATTCGGAGTAACAGATAATCGTTTCTTCATCACGTTTCTCATAGCCCTGATACCATTTTTCGATGCGTTTCAGCATATCGTCCAGACTATGCGCATTTTCCGGCTCATTATGATTGAATACGTAATTCATTGAAAGACGATCCAATTCTATCAGCAGCTCATGTTCCTGTTTGCGAGCGTGTTCCATAAAATCTTTAAAATAAGAGCAGCGCTTGTCAAAACGAATTTTAGCATTAT
>NZ_DAIUCE010000001.1:17515-24410 GCF_036846325.1 Ligilactobacillus sp.
AATTTTTCGATATTGTCATAAATCTTGTTGTCGAGTGATTCACAATTTTCAACTTCGATTTTTGCAAGTTCCTCATCAAGTCGTTTTATCTGGTCGTCCGTATCAGAAATAATCTTTTCAGGATCAAATTCAAACCCATAGCGTTCTTTTTTCATCTTCTTGACGGCTTCCCTGATTTCTGTCATCTGTTCCGGATAAACGTTCTTGTAGTTCTTGTAGATTGGCGGAATTTTATCAAGAGCTGTTTCAAGAACGCACGTTTTTTGCCGAAGTTCCGTGAGAATTTCATCCGTTTTCTTCAAATCGCCCGTTTCAAGCACCTTCATATAGTCTTCAAAAAGACTCTCAAGATTTTGCATACTTGATTCCAGTGCATCAATGCTTTGACCATACGAAAAATTCTTTGTCAGCAAAATCTTTCTGATTCGCTGGTATTTGTCCCTAAGTTCCGTGACGGCCTCCTGATGACTTTCGGCCTGTTTTTTAATTCGTGAAACCTTTGCCGACAGTTCGCGATACTGAGAAATTGCGTCCGTGGTTTTTTTCCTGGTCGTTTCAAGCCCCGTTTTAGCCAAGAAAACATGATATCCTTCAAGCTGCTCGTCAATTTCATCCAATTCCTCGATGATTTCCGGCAAACGACGATTCATCAGATAATGGTATGATTTGTCCATGTTTTCAACTTCTGTCAGACTGTCGCCCGAAAGAGTCATCCGGCTGAGATTGGCAAAATCAGCATCCAGTGATGCTTTTTCAATGCCTTCAACTTGATTTCTTATTTCTTCTGCCCGCGTCTTGTATCGTCGCTTGAAAATCACTGCTGCAGCGTAAAGCACCACTGCCAGGGAAATGATTATCGTTAAAATCGCCATCATCATGTAAATTCCGCCCCTTACTTTCCAACCATCGAATTTGCATTTAAATACAATTGCTTATATTATAACATAGGATACATAAAAAATAACCGCTTGGAGGCCTTATAATTATGACCGATAATTTGTTGTCGAAACAACTTGACGCGCTTTTGTTCAACGAGCATAACCCCGTTTCCAATCTGGCAAATGCGTCTGCACTCCTGTACAGTAGCTTAAAAGACATCAATTGGGCCGGTTTTTACCTTTATGACGAACAAACCGATTCATTAGATCTTGGACCGTTTCAAGGGAAAGTTGCCTGTATGCACATTAAAAACGGCACCGGTGTCTGCGGCACTGCATTTTCACAAAGAAAAGCCCTGCGCGTCGCAAACGTCCACGAATTTCCGGGACACATCGCATGCGACTCTGCCTCAAATTCTGAGATCGTCATTCCTTTGATCAAAGACAATCAAATGATCGGTGTGCTTGACATCGATTCGCCTTCAAAAAATCGTTTCAGCAAAGAAGACGAAAAGGCACTTTCCGAATTTGTCGAAGTCTTGCTTAAAAACACAAAATGGTCTTGACACAAAAGATTCAATCTGATACGATGTCAGTTGTGTAAAATAATGCAGCAGCGAGCGGTAAGAACGTCAACATTTCATTGCCGTTTCGGTTCGTATGAGTACCCCTTCGGCTGCAAGGGTGAAAATCGCAAAATGAAATGCACGAATACTAAACTCGCACGGATTATTTTACTCCAAATTATTTAATTGGAGGAATTTTAAATGTCTCGTTATACAGGTCCTTCCTGGAAGGTTTCACGTCGTTTGGGCATCTCCCTTTCAGGCACAGGCAAAGAATTAGCACGTCGTCCTTACGCACCAGGTCAACACGGTCAAAACAACCGTCGCAAGCTTTCCGAATATGGTTTGCAATTGCGTGAAAAGCAAAAGCTTCGCATGACATACGGTTTGTCAGAACGTCAATTTGCCAACCTTTTCGTTAAGGCCGGCAAGATCCGCGAAGGCAAGCACGGTGACAACTTCATGATTCTCTTGGAACGTCGCCTTGACAACGTTGTTTACCGTCTTGGCTTGGCTACGACACGTCGTCAAGCCCGCCAATTGGTAAATCACGGTCACATTACGGTTGACGGCAAGCGCGTTGACATCCCGTCATACGAAGTAAAGCCCGGCCAGGTTATTTCCTTGCGTGAACGTTCAAAGAACCTTCAAGTCGTTAAGGATGCCCTGGAAGCAGTTGTCGGTCGTGCACCATTCGTTTCATTCGACGAAAACAAGATGGAAGGCTCATTGGTACGTCTTCCTGAACGTGAAGAACTCGATGCAAACATCGATGAAGCTCTTGTCGTTGAATACTACAACAAGCTTTAATTTTCAAAGTGAATTTGTTGAAACGGTCCCCCTCGTGGAGACCGTTTTTTGTTGTCCGAATTATCTTCTCAATGTTACAATTTAGAATGAACACAGGAAAGAAGGTTGAACAATGTCTGATGAACTACAGAACCATATGAACAAGGGAATGTATGGAACACCCCAGATTAATCCTGACGAACGTCGCAAATACCTTGGAACCTTTCGCGAAAGAGTCGATGTCACCATCACGTTTGAAGAATTGAACGATCCGGAAAGTCTGCTTGATTTGTCACAGGAAATGTTGATTCACCCGGACTTCCGCCTGATTATCAACGGTCAGGTCGATGCGGCTGCCCTTTCCAAGCTGGTCAGGCTTGCAAATGATCACGGCATTGATTTCACTGCAACGTCCGATCGCAGCCTTCCTAATGCCTCAACCAATCTTGCGGTTGTTTTTTGCGACAAGACTCAAGCTATCCATAAGGAAAAAATCGATATTTTTGAGTGCTACCCCAAGAAAACGGAGAATTCGTCTCAGCCCAGACGTCGTTCTCTCCTGGACAGACTTTTCGGCTAAAAAAAGCTCCGGCAATGTCCGGAGCTTTTTTTACTGCATCATAACGATTTTTTTCGCGATATTCTGCTTTCCGGTCAAGAGCACGTTTTCATGCATCGAGAGCTTCGGAACTGCATGAGCATTCAGGAAGATCAATGACTCCGGATGGTCGGCGTCATATCCTTGATAGATATTTGGAATCACGATGTCAAGCGCTCCGTCATGAAGCCTCAACGCCTTGGCCAAACGGCAAAGCTCATCCAGATAGCTTGAATCAATTTCATCGAGAACTTCCAGGCTGCGGTCGCCGGTCCCGCTTGTTGCATCATAGCGAAGCAGGACTTCATTTCCGCGTCCTGGTATCGTCTCAAGCGTCACCCCCTGAACATCCATCGTTTCCTTTTCGGAAGGTCCGATGACGATTTGATTTGTCTTGTCAGACAAATTTTTGCCATCAATCAGTTGTCTGATTGTTCTTCTTCCGTCACCGACGACTCCCGCAGGCAAGCGTTCAATCACGCTTAAAATTTGATCCTGGAAAAATAATGCCCGATAAACTGATCCTGGGACCACCAGTTCAATCATCGCTTTTTTACCATCGAAAATGATGCGGGAAACCGCACCCCATAACACTTCTTTAGTCGGAGCCAGCCTGAACAAAGATGCTTTTTCATCTGAAGGTCCTTCAGCATTTTTGACTGAAACTGCCATGCCCTTGATGCGGGGAAAAATCTCATCAAAATCTCTGCGATTGCCGATGACATAGTCAGACAAAACGATGAAACCAAATTGTTCAACGAATTGCTTGGCAACAGATTTCTTATCCCATATTTCCTTCATCAGCGCGCTGTCTGAACTTGTCTGAATTCCGCTTTTAATCATTCTGGATCCGATTTGCACGATATTTGCTTCAGGAATCACGGGCTGATATGAAATCCCGTTTAAGATTGCCTCTTCAATCAGACGAACGCTTCCGTCATCAAATCCAGTGTCTAAAATCTCAGTTTGATTTTCCTGCATCAGATCTCTGCCGTAATCAAACAAACTCTTGCTTCCTTGCAATCTGAGGAGTTTGGCGGACGGCGTATTTTCCGGTTCTTCAATTCTCAGTTTCAAAGCATCGGAAACGCTTTGCATCCTTGCAAAGCCTAATTTTTCTCCAAAGCGCAGAAGATCCTGCATAAACAAACGGGCCTTCATAACCACGTCAGATTTGGCATATGGACTTTCTTCTGCCACGCTGAGACTGAAACTTCTTGCATCGCTTAAAGTGCCTGTCTCAGTGTTTTCCGTCATCAAAAAATAACCTGCCATAAGCTCCAACGTTGAAATCATGAGCGGAGTCACTCCAAAAATGCTGCGCGGATCATAATCGACTGCTTCAATTTGCAGGTAATGAACTCCCTTTTCTTCCATTTCACTTAAATCTGCATAGTTTCCGTTCGGCATGATTCCGTCCGGATTCGTCCGGTCGGATGTTTTCAGATATTTTTTGAGATTCAGATAATTCAAACTTTCCGCCTGTTTTTGAACAACGGGATTTATAATGTTTGCAGCTGAACGTTTCGGCGAACTCTTTCCCTCGCCTTCGCCTGCTGCAAAATCATACGGTGTTGCCCCGAAAAGATATTCCAGAAACCACCGCTTTGCAACAAAACCGCGTAAAACTTTCATATAGACCTGGTTTCTGAAGGTCATATAGGAAATTTCGCTTCGCTTAAATTCTGATTCATAAAGCTCCTTGAACAACCCTTCCGGAAAACGCAGAAGAATTTTAGGCTTAAGTCCTGCGTCTTTTTTAATTCCGCAGGAAAAAGGCCACAGATAAGCATCGTCTCCGATTACTTTTCTCAACGTATGTTCCTGAAGCTTCATGTCGAAGAAAAGTTTTGATGCAGAAAGCCATGAACGAGTGGTCAGCTCGACCGTTCCCTTCGAAACTTTCAGATAAGGGTTGTCCTTTTGTCCAAGTTCTGCATTTCCAAGCGACCCGTCTCTTCTGACGACCTGACGCGGCCTTGAAACCTTCCATGCAATATTAAACAAAGCCCCTGTCATTTCCTCTTTTTCAATTACATTTCCGATTTCGTCAAATTTCACGATTCTCATCCTTTGCAAAAATTGTTATCTATATTATACCAAAACATGCAGCTTTCATCATCATCATGTCCTTTTGAGTTGTATTTCGAACAGGCGTTGGCGTAAAATATAACCATAAGGAAGTGATCAGATGAAACCACTCGCATTTCGCATGCGTCCGAAAGACATTGACGAAATCGTCGGACAACGTCATCTTGTCGGAAAAGGCAAGATCATTCGCCGAATGGTTCAGGCAAAACTTTTATCATCAATGATTCTTTACGGTCCCCCCGGAACAGGCAAAACCAGCATTGCAAGTGCGATTGCCGGTTCGACGAAATATGCCTTCCGTATTTTAAATGCAGCGACCGACTCCAAAAAGGAGCTTGAACAGGTCGCATTGGAGGCCAAAATGAGCGGGACGGTCATTTTGATGCTTGATGAGATTCATCGCCTGACCAAGCCTAAACAGGATTTTCTGCTGCCATTGCTTGAAAGCGGCAGAATCATTTTAATCGGTGCAACAACCGAAAATCCTTACATCTCCATCAATCCTGCCATTCGCAGCAGGACTCAGATTTTTGAAGTCAAGAAACTTTCGGAAGAAGACATTAAAACTGCCATCAACCGAGCCCTTCAGGACGATGAGAACGGACTGGGTAAACAGCATGTCGTCCTGGACGATGATGCCATGCTTCACTTGGCGCGGGCGACAAACGGCGATCTGCGAAGCGCTTTGAACGGACTCGAATTAGCCGTAATGTCAACACCGGAAGATGAAGACAATCATATTCATGTCACGCTTGAAATCATTGAGGAATGCATTCAGAAAAAGGCTTTGACCCATGATAAGGACGGTGATGCGCATTATGACGTGATTTCTGCATTTCAAAAATCGATTCGCGGTTCCGATACGAATGCGGCCTTGCATTACATGGCTCGACTGCTTGAAGCTGGCGACCTGATCAGCGTCATGCGCAGATTGCTGACCATTGCATATGAAGATATCGGACTTGCCAACCCCCCTGCCTGTTCAAGAACCGTTTCCGCAGTGATCGCAGCTGAGCGACTCGGTCTGCCTGAAGCACGAATTCCCCTGGCTGATGCCGTGATTGAGCTTTGCATTTCGCCAAAGTCAAACTCAGGAATCCAGGCAGTTGATGCTGCACTTGACGATATCAGAAAAGGATACGGAGGCGAGATTCCAAATCACTTGAAAGATGCCCACTATAAGGGAGCTGAAAAACTCGGCCACGGGACGAGTTACAAGTATCCGCATGACTATCCGCATGACTGGGTCAGACAACAATACCTTCCCGATTCCCTGCTTGACCGCACCTACTACGTTCCAAAGGAAAACGGTCGTTACGAACAGGCTTTGAAACAACAATATTCGGCTTTGCAAAATTCCAGATGGCACAAGTGATTTGTAATTATTCAAAACCTATGCTAAGATGAAGTTGGAATTCTGAAGTGTACGTGTCGTCCTATCGTATGGTTGACCGAACAACTGATATATTTGTGACCGGATCTCGAGGCGGCTGGCAGACCATTTCACGTGGCGTCCAAAAAACCTCGGTATGGACACTCTCTCCTGCATAAACGCGGGTTCAACTACAGGGACTGCCAACGGCACCATCGGATTTTCACCGGCCAAAGTTTTTGCTTTGGCCCTTTTTTAGACAAAGATTTAACTGAGGAACTTTACAATGCAAAATATAGCAACGGCTTTATTCATCGGCCTTGGCTTAATCGTCGTTTTTTTAGGTTGGTACGTTTTCAGCCACAGAAACAAGCCCGTCATCATTTTCCATCCGGAAAACGATCGATCACTTTCAAAAATCATGTCTGTTTTGGGAATCATCCTGATTATCTGCGGAAGCTTGAGCATTATTTCAGCTTTTACCACGCTTATGATTTTAAAGATCATTCTCTTGATCTGTGATGCCGTTTTTGTTTCAAGCCTTTCGTTCTTGATGCTTGCGTACTCAATCGGAAACTGATACCTACAGTCGTTTTTGTTC
>NZ_DAIUCE010000001.1:24420-40703 GCF_036846325.1 Ligilactobacillus sp.
AAAGTGAGCGTTTTCACTTTATTTTTTCACATAAATAAAGTAAAATGAATATGAAAGTAAAGAAAGGGTGAGTCAAATGTTACAAAGATACAAAAACATTCTTGTTCCTGTCGACGGGTCTCGCGAGGCTGAATTAGCATTCAAGAAAGCCGTTTCTGTCGCAAAGAGAAATGGTGATGAAACGACTCTTCATTTAGTTCACGTTGTCGATACGCGTGCTTTCCAAAATATTTCAAGCTTTGACACGGCAATGGTGGATCAGGTAACCGAAACCGCCAAGAAGACAATGGAAGGTTACGTTGAATCTGCCAAGGCAGACGGTGTTAAGAATATTGACTTCACGGTTGAATATGGTGCTCCAAAAGCCGTTATAGCAAAAGACATTCCGGAAGACCAGAAGATTGATTTGATTGTTATCGGTGCTACCGGTCTGAATGCCGTTGAACGCTTGTTGATTGGTTCGGTTACTGAGTACGTAACGCGTACGGCTCCATGCGACGTTTTGGTCGTCAGAACTGATCTCGATAATAAACCAGCGCTTAAAAAAGACGCCAAATAAGCTTAATCCTTGACGTACAGAACAGAAACCTTTTTCCGGGTTTCTGTTTTTTTATGATATTCTTGCCTGACAATCAATCAAATGATCATTGACGATTCCAACGGTTTCTAAAAAACTGTAGATTAAAACGGGCCCGACCATGACAAAACCTCTTTCGTGCATCTCATCCGAAATCTTTCTTGACAACAGCGTCTGCTCCGGAATCATCTCTGCATGAAGCCACTTATTGTCAATTGTTCTGAAACCGGTGTAGCTCCAAAGGAAATCATCCAATGTCTGCCCGTTTGCGCGCATTTCCCTGCTGACCCTCGCATTGCAGACAACGGCCGAAATTTTCCTTTTGTTTCGAATCATTCTTTTATCGCTGAGAAGTTCCTCGACTTCTTCCGTTGACATCTGCGCAACCTCATCAATTTCGAAGTCATGAAACGCCAGTCGCAAGTCATCCCGCTTATCCAGGACGGTCTCGTATGACAGTCCGGCCGCTAAGACGGAAAGACTCAAAAACTCGAAAAGCTTATTATCATCATGAACGGGGTGACCCCATTCCTCTTCATGAAATTTTGCCAAATTGGCTTTATTCAATACCCAAGGACAACTATCCATTCAAACACCTCTATTTCAACGTCACGTAACTGTTAATAAAACATCCCAAGGAAAGTTCGGCTTTTGTTGCTGTTTTCAAAACACGCCTGAGCTTGCTGCCGTTGTCGGTAATAATGCCATCGGCACCGATTGCGTAAACGCGAAGACAGTCTAACCTGTTATTGACGGTCCAGACATAGACCTTCTTTTTCCGGTCGTGCACGGCATTGATAAAAGAACGATTCATCGTTAAGAATTCGATTGAATAAAAATCCATCTCCCCCTCCGGCATCGAAAAAATTTCAAACGGCAAAACATACCCGCACTTCAAGCGTCTTTCGGAATCCTTCACACTGGCAATGATCCGATAATCCATTGAATGAATCATGTCGCCATGATCAACCATCGAATCAGCATACAAATGACAGAATTCAGCAGCCAAATCATAATTGTCATGTGCATCCGTCTTGATTTCGGTAATCAGCGGCTGCTTGATTTGATGCGCCACGTCAAGATACTGACTGTAGCCTGAAAGATATGCGGCATGACCTCTTTCTTTTATTTTTTGCTCTACCAGATCACCCAGACTGAGATTGTTTACTTCATGTTCCTTTCCTGAAGAATTTGCCAGCATTGCATCGTGAATCACGACGAAACGTCCATCAACCGTCTGTCTGACGTCAAGTTCTGAATAATCAGGAGAAAGATTTTCCTTTGAATCCTTAAGCGTGGGAACGGTATTCGGAACACCGTTGTTTCCGTCGGATCCGCGGTGCGCAACTATTTTAAAGTCGCTTTGAAGGTTCGGAACAAGCGAATTTTTGACAAATATCAATTGCACGACGGCCGCAATCAAAAAGCAGATTTTAACAGATCGGCTGACTCTTGAAACATGCGAATCGAATGAACAATTTCCAAAGTAAAGCCTAAAGCACGCCATTTGATACACGATAGTCAAAAGCCACTTCAGCATAAGAATCAGCATTTCCCCAAAAAGCTGAACATTGTCAGCCAGATGACTGCACAGCCAATATCCGATTTCAAAAAGAAACGCTGACCAAAGGATATATTCCGCTTCCAATAATAAAATGCGCAAAAAAAGACATCTGCTTTTTATTTTTTTTGAAAAAAACACCCCGACCGTTTCATCAGACACGGAACAAAAAAGCCAGATCATGCCAAAACCCCCGCAGACAACCATTAAAACAAACTGCCTTCGATGATCAAAAATCGTATTTTGCATCGCAGTCGGGACAGGAATTTGCGACAATACTCGAAATACGAACGGCATCCCCCTCCAGCTCAGACTGAGCAGACTGACCCGGACGAAACGGATGAGCTGCCTTCTTTCAGGTCTGATGTCACCAAATAAATATGCAGTTGTCAAATCCAGAGCCAAAAACAAAATCAGCAGCAAAACAACAAAAAACATGCCGTCAACTTTAAGCGCCAGCATCATGAACATCCATAATAATGACCACAACAACGCCATTCCAGGACGTTTGTACAATTTTTCAGTCAATTCCCTTAAAAAAGATATGCCGTTCGTCACTCGAAACACCCCTGACTATTAATTACTATATATCTTAGAAAAAAAGCTCAGCTCAGGCAAGTCAAAAAGTTTTCCTGAAATTTTCAAATGCAAAAAAACTCTGAGAACACGCTGATTCTCAGAGTTTTTCTGTAAATATCCGATTCTGACCACGAAAAAGCGAATCGATGACTTATCTGTTTACTTTTTGTCTTCGTCAGTCAAAAGCCCCTTGCCAAGTTTTTCTGAGCCGAGTTCGACAAAATCATAATGAAGCTTGGCATTATCTTCAAATTCATCAAAGGCCAGCTGAATCAGGCGATCTAGCAGATCCTTGTAGTTGATGCCGGAAACGGCCCACAATTGCGGATAAAGCGAAATATTCGTAAATCCTGGCAGAGTATTGACCTCACCGAAATAAGGCACGTCATTTTCATCAACAAGGAAGTCCATTCGTGCAAGACCGCGGTTTCCGAGAACGCGGAAGGCATCAAGCGACATTTGCTGAATTTCCTTCGTCAGCTTTTCCGGCAGTTCGACAGGAATTTCGAAAACGACGCCTGACGCATCAACGAACTTGTTGTTGTAGTCATAAAATGCATCCTCTGCAGGAACGCGGATGGCGCCGAGCTTTGATGCCTTGATGTCACGATTTCCCAAAACGGAGCATTCGACTTCGCGCGGATTGGCAATCGTTTCTTCAACCAGCACCTTGAAATCGTAATGGAATCCGTCCTGAACCGCCTTGTCGAACTCCTCCTTGTTCGAAACCTTGTAAATTCCAACGGATGAGCCCTGACGAGCAGGCTTGACGAACAACGTTTCTCCAAGTTCAGCAGCACATTTTTCATAAGTATATTCATTTTGATTCTCCGGCGTAACGACAACATACTTCGTATTGCGAATGCCATGATACGTCAGGAGCTGCTTTGTCAGATCCTTGTCGAATGAAACTGCCGAAGAAGCAATGCCGCTGCCGATATACGGCTTGTTAAGCAAACGGAACAAGCTTTGAACGGTTCCGTCTTCACCCATATTTCCGTGAATGACCGGAATGAACAGATCAATATCCCTGACTTCTGAAAGGCTTTGAATGTTAGCCAAAGGATTTGAGAAATCAACATCCTTGATTGCTTCTGCCACAACGGCATCTTCGGGTTCTCCGTCAAAAATTCTCATGGAATCCTTGTTGCCGAGCAAAAATCCCTGCTTGGTGAACATAAATACCGAAACTTCGTACTTATCTTTGTCCAACGCATCAAAAACCGTGTGAGCGGAACGTTTTGAAACATCGTGTTCTGATGAATTGCCGCCAAAAAGCAAAGCAATGTGTAACTTCTTTTCTGACATAATCTTAAATCATCCTCTGTAGATATAATTTTCTTATACGGCCATTTTTATTATACAATAAGTATTTGATTAAAGCACTAAAAAATTTCCATTTAATACCTATTAAGATAATACATGATATCCCTCGACATGTCACTCTTTTTGTCACCGCATTATGCCAAAGGCGTCAAATGACCTCACTGCACTTCGAAAACTGCGCTCATCCTGACATCTTTACGAAAACGTTATTTTATGTACCATCTTTTTCTGCTATGATTAAGTAGTAGATAACTTGAAACAGGGGTGATTTTGTGGCTGCAGACAAATTATACGGAATCATTTACATGTCGCCGCTCAAATTGAAATTGAACATTATCGATCTCAAAACGCAGGAAATCGTTGAAACGGCAAGTTCGGCCGTTTTCGTGCAGGAAAAGCACAAGTCTTCAATTTATCGCCATGAGCTTAAGAAAATCGTTTCTTCTCTTGACGGATTTTTGCAATTGCTGAAGGACTATCACGTCGATGATTATGATTTCTGGGCCAATCAGCAGCTCGTTGACGATGTTTCCGCCCGCTATCTGAGCGACCAGATTTACGTCAGAACCAAACTGAAAGTCAAATGGCTCAATACAAGTCAGATTACATACTACAAGACAATTGCAACAATGGAATGCTCAAAGCGCTTTGAAGACCTGAGCAAGGATACGATTTACCTGATGAACATCGGGTCTGCCACGATTACCCTTTCAAAATTCAGTCATCAGAAATTCCAGACCGCATGGAACATTGCAATCGGCTATCAGGAACTGGATGACATCACAAAGGAACTCCAGAATACGGCCGGAAACCCGGTTGAGGTCGTCAAGGACTATATCGACAGCAAATTTGCATTTCTGCGTCCGGAATTTGACAGGGAAAAAGGAAACGTTCACGTGTTCGTTCAGGATTCGCTTGTTCTCAACAAGCTGATGGATGCTGACGAAGATGCCATGGCACTTCAAAGCATTTCCCTGAAGGACTTCAATACGTTCGCCGATGAGGCAATCGATTCTCCGGACCAGTTTTTAAGTCAGCGTCTCGGAATCGATGAAAGTCTGGTAAACAGGATTGTTCCGGATATCCTGCTGGTCAGAAAGCTCTTGAAGCTTGCCGGTTCAAAAGATCTGATTCTGACGAAGATGACCGTTCCGGACGGAATCGCCATGCAGATCAGAAATGAACTCGGATATCTTGACATCGATTTAAACGACGTGATTCTTACATCCGCTGAAAATCTTGCCAAAAGATATCTTACAAACGAAAAGCATCGCAAGGCCACCGTCAAGTTTGCCCTTCACCTGTTTGATCAGCTGAAGAAGCTCCATCGTCTCGGCAAACGCGAGCGCCTGCTCCTTCAAATCGCCTCCTCATTGGATGACATCGGCAATTTCATCAACTCGCACGGTCATTACCGGCACTCTGCCTATATTTTGCAGGCAACGAAGCTGATTGGACTTTCCGATGAAGAAAATAAAATCATTGCGGATATCGCCCGCTACCATTCGGTCGAATCCCCTGCATTTGAACAGGCTCACTATCGCCATATCGAAGCAGATTCGCAAATTATCGTCGCTAAACTGGCTGCCATTTTGAGGCTGGCAGATGCACTGGATGATTCCGGCAAGCAGAAGATTCAAAAAATATCGGTTTCCCTGAAAAAGGATTCACTCGTCATCACTGCCTCTTCTTCACACAATCTTGCCTTGGAAAAATGGGCCTTCAATCACAAGGCCAGGTTATTTGAAGAAGTCTTCGGAATCAAACCTGTCTTGAAGCAAAGGAGAATCGGAAACAATGGCTAAGAAGTTTTCAAAGAATTCATATTTCAAAAACCGCGAACTAAGCTGGATCGATTTTAACGGCCGCGTTCTTGAGGAGGCAAGGGATGCTGACAATCCGCTGCTTGAGCGGATCAATTTTCTTGGAATCACTCAAAGCAACGTCGATGAGTTCTTCATGGTCCGCGTCGCATCACTCAATAAGCTCGTCTCAGTCAGAATCAACGACACCGATCCATCGGGCATGACCCCGAAGGAACAAATCGATGCAATCAATGAAAAAGAACACGATATGGTCGAAAAGCGCTATTCAACGCTCAACCGCTCACTTCTGCCGCTGCTTGAAAAAAACGGCATCTTCCTGCTGAAGCCGGCCGACTTGAACGAAGAACAGCAGGACTTCATCAAAAACTATTTTGAAGACGAACTCTACCCCGTTCTGACGCCGATGGCAGATGATTCTTCAAGACCTTTCCCGTTCATCAGCAACAATTCGCTCAACCTTGCAATTATGCTGAAAAATGCAGAGAACACTGACAAATTGTTTGCGACTTTGCGCATTCCCGACGTTTTTTCAAGAATCGTCAGACTTCCCGGCGGGGACAATGACTTCATCCTGCTTGAAGATATCATCAAGGAATACATCGGGCAGCTTTTCACCGGATTTTCAGTCGAAGAAACTGCAGTCTTCAGAGTAATCCGCGACATGGACCTTGACGTTGCCGAAAAAGACTCATCCGATCTGCTGCGCGCCGTTCAAAATCAACTTAAGGAACGTGAGCACGGTGGCGTGGTACGCCTTGAAATCGAAAATACGATTGGGGACGTTTTGAAGAAACGCCTGATTAAAACGCTGAAAGTTGCCAAAAATGCCATTTACCTCATCAACGGACCCGTTGACCTGACGTTTTTGAAAAAACTGCCGCGTCTTGTCTCAGACCACGATGATCTGAAATACCCTGCATTTAAAAAGCATCTTGATCCAAGCCTTTCAATGAATGAAAACATCTTTGACTCAATCAGAAAAAAGGACTATCTGCTGCAGCACCCCTATGATTCGTTTGATGCCGTGACTGACTTCATCCACCAGGCTGCAACGGACCCGAACGTTTTGGCCATCAAGATGACCCTTTACCGCGTTTCCGGCAATTCTCCGATTATCAAATATCTGGGAATGGCTGCCGAATCAGGCAAGCAGGTCACAGTTCTTGTTGAAGTCAAGGCTCGATTTGACGAGGAAAACAACGTCAGATGGGCAAAGCATCTTGAGGAAATGGGATGCCACGTCATTTACGGTCTGGTAGGCCTCAAGACACACTCTAAAATCGCACTCGTCATCAGAAGGGATGATGACGGAATCAGACGCTACCTTCATCTTGGAACCGGCAACTACAACGACGTCACCGCAAACTTCTACACGGACATGGGTCTTCTGACGTGCAACAGGGACATGGGAATCGACGCTTCAAACCTTTTCAACATGCTTTCAGGCTTTTCCAGGCCGCCGTACTTCCACCTGCTGCGCAATTCACCCAACAACATCCGCAAGTTCATCAACGAGAAAATCGATGATGAAATAGATGCCGCCAAAAACGGACGTCCCGCCTTCATCAAGATGAAAATGAACTCCCTGTCAGATCCCAAGATCATAGAGAAACTGTATGAGGCTTCAGCTTCCGGCGTCAAGATTCAGCTGATCATCCGCGGCATCTGCTGTTTAAAGACTGACATTCCGGGGATTTCCGAAAACATTGAGGTTCATTCCATCGTCGGTCGTTTCCTTGAACACAGTCGCATCTATTACTTCTACAACAACGGAAACGAAGACATCTACCTTTCATCGGCAGACATGATGACACGAAATCTTAATCGTCGCGTTGAACTTCTCTTTCCGCTGATTCAGTCCGACACGAAAAAGCGCGCAATTGCAATCTACAACGAAATGTGGGAAGATAACATCAAGACCCGCATTCTTCACGGTGACAAGTTCAGCCGAATCGACCGTCGCGGACTGATTCCGAACAACTCGCAGGAAAGGTTCATTCAAGATGCCAAAAAAGAGAATGCGAGACTCAAGAAATTGAAAAAGGAAGCCCTGAACGGTCAAAACGCCTTTCAGCCGATGACAAAGCACGAAGCAGGCCTTCCTTTTGAAAGCGAGGAAGATGATTGATGGAAAATTACGTTGTGATTGACCTTGGTTCCAACTCAGTTCGTTTGCGAATCACGAACATTGCCGATGACGGAACGCTTACCGTCACACATCAGCTGAAGGAATACGTCCGCCTTTCAGAAAACATGGGGCAGGAGAAGACCCTGAAGCAGGAGCCGGTCAAACGTACACTGCAGGCATTGAAATCCTTCAAGGACATCTATTCGAAACTGGAGAATCCAAACGTCAACGCCATTGCAACCGCTGCCGTACGCCAGGCGACAAATCAGAAGGAGTTTCTGAATCTCGTCAGAAAGAAGCTTGGTATTGAATTCAAAGTCATCACCGGAAAACGTGAGGCTTATCTTGATTTTCTGGGAGTCACGAGGACGCTTCCGGTCAGGGACTGCCTGATCATGGATACCGGCGGAGCAAGTACCGAGCTTATTCTGGCTAAAGACGGCCAGGTCAGAAATCTGATCAGTCTTCCTTTTGGATCGGTCACCATTTCTGCCGCCCATCATCTTGACGACAAAATTTCAGCACGGCATCTTTTCAATGCAATGACCAGCGTTGAAAAGGAACTGACCAACGTTGACTGGCTGACGGAAGCACATAAGATTCCGCTGATCTGCCTTGGAGGAAGCAACCGTACTTTAGCCAAAATTGCCAGAAGACGCGAATTTCAAGATAATGATCTTCCTGAACTTCACGGATACCGTCTTCCTTCAGACAAGGCATTTGAAATTGTCGGTGACTTGATTGATATGGACAAGAAGCAGCGTGAAGGCGTTCCCGGTCTGGCAAAATCCAGAGCCGACGTCGTCGTTGGCGGATTAACGCCGCTCATTTTGATTCTGAGAACCTGCCATATCGATGAGATACTATTTTCAAATCATGGCCTGCGAGAAGGAAGCCTGTTTGAATATCTGGACAAGAAAAAAGAGCTGGCTTGAAATATACAAATGAGCTTTAAAAAAACGGATTGGACTTGCAATCAACTGCAATTCCAATCCGTTTTTTGAGTGTGCCGAAATCAATTCAAAAAACAGGGCCGTTCATCACATCCTTGAAGGAACATGTATCCCCGCTTTCAAGAAGCCATCTTCTCAATCCAACTCGACAATGGCGTCGCCGTTTTCAATCGTCTTCAGCATCCTGTCAGGCATGTCGCCGAATTTTTCGCGTTCATGCGTAACATGGAAGCGACAGATGTCCAAGGCACAGAGGAACAGCAGGCAGCGCTGCAATCCATACCCTGGAATCTCAAAGTCACAGACTTTCCTGTAACCTTCGATAAAGCTCGACCGGAGTCTGGGATTCTTGACCTCATTGTAGAAAATCTTAATGAAATCTTCATATGCAACACCGACAGAAGCCCACTCAAAATCAATCAGAACTTCAGAATCCTTATAACGCTTAATGTTTCTCAAGCTGAAATCTCCGTGCAGGACAACATGCGGCAACTGTCTGTATTCTTCATCGGCCTGATCAAAATCCGGTCTCAGGATCCCCATGGCCTTCTTGACGTCTTCTTCATATCTGGTATTCTTCAAGCCGTCAACGGCATTTAAGATCCGGTCTGACAGTTTTACATTCGTATAATCTGCAACAAGCACCTTGTCAGTAACCTTTTGATGAAACCTCGCCAGCATCCCGCCGTATTGAGCTGCCCGTTGTTCATCAACCGGCTCAGTATCCGTATCATGCAGCTCACGATCAATCAGGACAACGATGTATTTGTCGCCAAAAATCACGCTGTCGAGATATATCTCGGGACAATAGACCTGATTGACGTTTTGTTCTGCATAGAACATTTCGCTTTCAGTAAAGATCTTGACAAACAAGTCCTTGTCAAAACGAGTGCTGTGCCCGACAAGATGCTGATTGCCGGCAATGTCGTGTATCTTCTTGAAATCTGCTGCATAATAGTCGTTTAAAAATCCAATCAGCATAAAAAACCTCCTTAAGATATCCTTAACTCCAATTTTAAGAAAACATCTCAGAACATGCAAGATGCTATTTGCCCTTCAGAGCCATTGCCTGCAGAAAAGCGGTCGACAGAATCAAAGCGGCACCCAATGTCTGAAAGACCCCCAAAGTCTCATGAAACCAAATCACTGATAAAACGTTGGCCGTCAATGGTTCAAATGCACTCAACATTCCGGTCGTAGAAGCCGGAATGTACTTCACGCTTTGAAGATAGCACAAGTAGGCTGCCATCGTCCCGAAAATGATGATATATGCAAATGATCCCGCAGTAAACGGAGTTATTGAAGGAATCTTCGTGGTCAAAATCAAAGGCCAGAATAAAATGCTGCCGACAAGCATTCCCAATCCTGTTACCAGACGCGCATCAAACTGCTCAAGCAGTCGTCTTGGAATCAAAGTATAGGAAGCCTGGCTGGCGCCTGCCATAATCCCCCAGAAAACGCCTGCCCCGGATAACGCCAGTGTGCCGATTCTTCCGTTCGTAACAACAAGAACCGTTCCCAGTACCGCAATCGCCAATGAAATCACGTCGATTCTCGGTGGAAGCTTACGATACTGAACCGCAAGGCAGATAATGATGAATACAGGCCCCAAAAACTGCAGAATCGTTGCAGTTGAAGCATTTCCGTATCTGATTGCAAGGAAAAAGGTCAACTGTGAAGGAACCATCCCGAAAACGGCAAATAAAATCAACGGCACCAAGTTTTTCCTTTTAAGAATTTCTTTATGCTGCGCTTTATCAGTCGAAATAAACCCCCAGACCGAAAGCAGAATTCCTGCTGACAACAAACGTACCCCGACCAGCCATAACGGTTTAACATTTTGTGCAAACAATGCCTGCGCAAACGGACCGGAAATTCCCCAGAACATCGTTCCGATAATTGCAAGCATGATTCCCTGATTTCTCTTAGACATTTCCCTACCTCGATAAATTTGTTTATATGCAATTCTAACACACGATTGAACTAAAAGACAGACATTGATTCAAGTTGCCTTCCATGCTCTGAATTTACCGGTACCTGCATATCAGAAGCTTGTCATCCGTACGAAAAAACGAATTAGACTGCAATTAACTGCAAATCTAATCCGTTTTTTCAATTTGAGGCATGGTTCTTCACAGCCTCTTTAGCAACCTGTACCAGTCTTATCCCACAGAACCTTCCATTTGATAGTTGATAAGGCGGTTGAGCTCAACTGCATATTCCATCGGAAGTTCTTTCGTAAAGGGTTCAACAAATCCCATGACGATCATCTCAGTGGCCTTTTCTTCAGGAATACCGCGACTCATCAGATAATAAAGCTGTTCTTCCGAAATCTTTGAGACCTTGGCCTCATGTTCCATTGAAACGTTACCGTTCAGAATTTCATTGTACGGAATCGTATCGCTTGCAGATTTCTCATCCATGATGATTGTATCACATTCGACATGGGCAAAGGATCCGTCAGATTTACGCCCGAAACGAACGTGTCCGCGATAATCTACGCGTCCTCCGTCTTTGCAAAGCGACTTCGAAACGATTGAACTCGTCGTGTTGGGCGCATTATGAATCATGCGTGCGCCAGTGTCTGAATCGATGTCCTTTCCTGCAAATGCAATTGACAGCATCGTTCCACGTGCACCCTTTCCGTCAAGATAGACACTAGGATATTTCATCGTGACTTTTGATCCAAGGTTTCCGTCAACCCATTCCATCGTGGCATTTTCAAGCGCTCTGGCACGCTTTGTTTCCAAACTGTACACGTTGTCGGACCAATTTTGAATCGTCGTATAACGGCAGTAGGAATCCTTCAGACAATAAACCTCAACAACCGCAGCATGCAGACTGTCCTTTGAGTAATTCGGAGCCGTGCACCCTTCAACATAGTTGATGCTTGCGCCTTCGTCGACAATAATCAGCGTCCGTTCGAATTGTCCGGAATTCCCGGCATTGATTCTGAAATAGCTTTGGATAGGTACATTGACTTTAACACCCTTCGGAACATAGATGAACGAACCGCCTGACCAGACGGCAGAATTCAAGGCAGCCATCTTGTTGTCCGATGGCGAAACAAGTTTCCCGAAGTACTTCTTCACAAGTTCCGGATATTCTTTGACGGCAGAATCGGTATCCATGAAAACAATGCCTAATTTGTCGAAATCCTCTCGCATGTTGTGATAAACAACTTCTGATTCATACTGTGCGGATGAACCTGCCAGATACTTTCTTTCCGCCTGAGGCACCCCCAAACGGTCAAACGTCTTCTTAATCTCTTCAGGAACATCATCCCAATCTCTGGCAACACCTTCTGAATCACGACGAAAATAATTGATATGCTCAAAATCAAGCGGACTCAAATCCGGGCCAAAATCAGGCATTGAAAGATTCTTATATGTCTCATATGCTTTCAATCTGAAATCAAGCATCCATTCCGGCTCATTTTTTGCCTCGGAAATCTCCTTTACGATTTCTTCGGTTAATCCTTCACCGGTCGTGTAAATAGGTTCAATATCGTCTTTGAAACCGTACTTATATTCACCGCCAAGTTCTGGCATTTTTTCTGTCATTGCCTGTCAACCCCCTCGTTATTTTCTCCTAAAGCTTGATATATTGCCTTCCAAGCCAAAGTGGCACATTTGATTCGTGCAGGAAACTGCGCAACGCCTTCCAAAATTGAAGCGTCGCCTAAAATTTCGTCATAATCTTCTTCATTTTCAGCTTTTCCTGTGACCATGTCGGAAAAAGCCACAACCATCTTTTCAATCTCATCTGGAGTTTTGCCGATAACCTCATCCGTCATCATCGATGCCGAAGCCTGTGAAATCGTGCATCCTTCACCGGAAAATGCAATATCTGAAACCTTGCCGTCGTCCATCTTCAACTGCAAAATCAAAACGTCCCCGCAGGTCGGATTGCGTAATTCAAGTTGATGATCGGAATCTTCAAGCGTTCCGTGGTGATGAGGGTGATCCGCATGCTCAAGAATCATCTGCCGATACAAGTTGTCCAATCTAGATAGTGCCATGTTTGAAGAACTCCTTCGTTGCCAAAATTGCCTTTATCAGCTGATCCGCATCAGTTTTGGTATTGTAAAAATAAAAACTTGCCCTGACCGTTGCCGGAACCTTCAGATACTTCATCAAAGGCTGAGCGCAATGATGTCCGGCCCTGACGGCCACGCCTTCCATATCAAGCGCGGTTGCGACATCATGCGGGTGAATCCCTTCAAGATTGAATGAAATCACACCGGTATGCTTGTCTGATTCCTCAGGCCCATAAACGGTAAGACCATCAATTTGAAGAAGCTTGGGCAACACGTACTCAACCAGTTCATGCTCGGTTTTTTCGATTTCCTCATAGCCCACGTCCTGCAAGTAGTCGATTGCGGCACCTAACCCGATGACACCTGCAATATTCTGGGTTCCTCCTTCAAATTTCCAGGGAACTTCCTTAAAGGTTGAATGATCCAATTCGACAAAGTCAATCATTTCACCACCGTATTCAAGCGGTTTCATCCGTTCAAGCAGTTCCATCTTCCCAAAAAGAATGCCGATTCCGGTCGGACCAAGCATCTTGTGACCGGAAAAAGCCAGGAAATCAACATCCAGGTCCTGAACGTCAACTTTCATGTGCGGCAAGGACTGAGCACCGTCGACAACCATATAGGCTCCGTTCTCATGCGCCAGTCTGGCCAGTTCCTTGATAGGATTGACAACTCCCATGACGTTTGAGGCCTGAGCTATTGATACGATTCTTGTCTTTTCCGTGATCTTTTCTCTGGCATCTTCAAAATCAAGCTCGCCATTTTCCGTTAATTTCACATACTTGAGTCTGGCACCCGTTTTTTCACACAGAATCTGCCACGGAACAATATTTGAATGATGTTCCATGTAGGAAACGACAATCTCATCGCCTGCCTTGACGACTTGTGAACCAAACGAAGCAGCAATCCAATTCAAGCCTTCGGTCGTCCCTTTGGTATAGACTATTTCGCGTTCGCTTTTTGCATTAATCAGGTTCTTTACCTTAAATCTGGTCTGCTCAAACTGCTCAGTCGCACGCTCGGCCAAAGTGTGAACGCCACGGTGAACGTTGGCATTGTCTCTTAAAAAGTAATTGCTGACGGCATCGATAACCTCTTTTGGCTTTTGCGACGTTGCCGCATTGTCAAGATAAACCAGACGTTCATCATTTACGATCTGATCCAAAATCGGGAAATCTTTGTAAATTTCATTCATCTTCCTGGCCATCTATCAATTTCTCCTCAATCATGTCTGAAAGCCTCTTTCTGACCGAGATACTTGGCACCGCAGTCAAAACCGGACCTAAAAAGCCTCTGATAACCAATCTTTCAGCAAGTTTTTTCGGAAGTCCGCGACTCATCAAATAATACAGCTGTTCTTCGTTTACGCGTCCAACGCTCGCGGCATGACCTGCAGAGACGTCATTGTCATCAATCAACAGAATCGGGTTGGCATCCCCTCTTGCTTTGGTTGAAAGCATCAAAACACGACTTTCCTGTTGGGCATCTGCCCCCTTTGCTCCGTGAATAATGTGACCGATACCGTTAAAAATCAACGATGATCTTGCCAGGATAACGCCATGCTGCAAGATATGGCCAATGGAGTGCTTGCCATAGTTCGTAACGCGCGTGTCGATTCCCTGAACCTGTTTGCCGGTCGTAATCGCAACAACCTTGGCCTCTGCATGGGATCCGTTTCCAATCAGATCAGAATCAAAATCTCCAACGATATTTCCGTCATTCATCATCCCCATTGACCAGTCGATTTTGGCATCCTGTTCAAGGTAGCCGCGACGATTAAGATACGTGGTCGTATTCTCGCCCAGACGATCAAAGCTTGCAAACTTGACGTGAGATCCCGGGCGGGCGATTACTTCAACGATAATGTTCGCCGTTGTCTCGTTGTTTCCGACCGTCAATAAATTTTCAAGATATGAAACCTCGCTGCATGAATCAGCAATCAGCAAAACATGATGAACGTAATCCTCATCTTTTGTCGCATCCTGGATGAAATAAGTCATAATCGGCTTATTGATGACCGTGTTTTTAGGAATATAAATCAAGGCCCCGCTCGTAACCTTGGCCGCATGCTGTGCAGTTAACCGGTTTTCGTCAGCTTTGACCGCCTTTTGCATATAATATCGTTCAAAAAGCTCACGATGCTCGGTTAACGCTGTCTTTAAATCAGCAACTATCACACCTTTTTCTTTAAGTTCTTCTGAAATCTTGATGGTGTCCGTCGATTGACCAAACTCAATCAAGAGATTTTCACTGTCATCGATGACGGATTTTTCATTCCCGTCAAGCTCGCTCCTGCTAAAAACGAGTTCTCTTTCAAGCTGAATCGGCCAACGCTGATACTTTATTTTTTGAAATGAAGGCATGGGAAGACTTTTCGCCTTATCAAAAGCAGCTCTTCTCTTTTCAGTAAACCATCCCGGTTCGCCGGCATTTTTTGCATACGTCTCAAACTTTTCCGTTGTCATTTCGCTCATGCCAGCCCTCCTATGCGTTTTCGTCAGTCAGCTTAATATCAAGTCCAAGCTCATCACGAAGGCCTGCGTACCCTTCATCTTCAAGCTTCCTGGCAAGCTCAGGACCACCTGTTTTTACAATCCTGCCGCCCATCATTACGTGAACGACGTCCGGGACGATGTAGTTGAGCAACCGCTGATAGTGAGTAATGATCAATGATGAAAATTCAGGGCCGCGCATCTCATTGACACCTTTTGAAACAACTTTCAAAGCATCGATATCAAGACCTGAATCAATTTCATCCAAAATTGCAAATTTAGGTTTAATCATCATCATCTGCAGAATCTCATTACGCTTTTTTTCACCACCTGAAAAGCCTTCGTTCAAGTAACGTTCAGCCATTTCATCGGTCATGTCCAGAAAATTCATTGTCTTTGAAAGCTCTTTTAAAAATTTGCGAATCGAAACCGGGTCCTCTTTCGGACGACGTGCATTAATTGCTCCGCGGATAAACTCAGCGTTCGTTACGCCGGGAATTTCCGACGGATATTGCATCGCCAGAAACAGCCCTAAGCGCGCACGTTCATCAACCGGCTTGTCCAACAAGCTTTCACCGTCAAGCAAAACATCGCCCTGAGTGATCTTGTAAGCAGGATTACCCATGATGGATTCAGATAAAGTTGATTTACCCGTTCCGTTAGGACCCATGATTGCATGGATTTCACCCGTTTTCATCATCAGATTTACACCCTTTAAAATTTCCTTTCCCTCAACGGTTACGTGCAAATCTTTAATTTCAAGTGTTGACATTCTTTCATCCCTCCATCAACTAGATAAATC
>NZ_DAIUCE010000001.1:40733-70056 GCF_036846325.1 Ligilactobacillus sp.
TATATTTTCAAAATCCTTTTCATTCGAGAACATATAGCTCTTGTTATGATAGCGCATCGACATGATCATCCCGATCCCGATCATGTTTCCGACCAAAGCGGAACCGCCCTGGCTGACGAACGGCAGAGGAATCCCGGTCAATGGCAGCAGGCCGATGTTCATCCCGATGTTTTCAAATACGTGGAACAGGATCATCATGATGACGCCGGTTGAAATATACGCATAAAACTCATTTTTGGTGTCAAACGTCACCTGAATCATCTGGAATATCAGCAGCATATAGATGAAAATCAGCAAACAGCAGCCGATAAAGCCGAAATTCTCGCCAATCACCGAAAAAATCATGTCGGATTCGCGAACCGGAACATAAACGTGCGAAACGTTGAATCCCTTGCCCAAAAGCTGTCCGGAACCGATTGCCTTCATGCTCTGCCACAGTTGATAACTGTCAGAACCTGAAGCAGACGAAGGGTCGAGCCATGAGTCGATTCGACTGAACTGATAGGCTTTAAAACCAATTTTTGTCAAAATATCCCGATTGTAAATTACCAGGAAAATTGCCGTTCCGCCGACAGCAGTGGCTGCAATGGCCAAGGGCACGATAATCCTCCATAAAATTCCGGAAACCAAAACGACTCCGGCAAGAATTGCAAAGAAAACAAGCATTGTTCCGAAGTCATTTTGAAGCTTCAGCAAAACCGCTACGGGAATCGTCCAGGCAAGCATTTTCCCAAGCAAAATCGCATCGCTTTGAAGCGTATGCGTCGCATATTCCGAATTATGAGTCGAAACGACTCTGCCAAGCATTAGAATAT
This sequence comes from Ligilactobacillus sp., assembly GCF_036846325.1. NCBI lineage: Bacteria > Bacillati > Bacillota > Bacilli > Lactobacillales > Lactobacillaceae > Ligilactobacillus > Ligilactobacillus sp. Next base: position 41,549 of record NZ_DAIUCE010000001.1, read on the forward strand.
ACGCCGGTTTCATGACCTCAGACGGCTGAAACGTCAAGGGCCCGAATGCAAACCAGCTTTTGGCCCCGCTATGATCATAATAGGTCCGGCTGTACATGAACAAAACCAAAATCAGCAGCACTATTCCGATTCCATATGCAACTGGTGCTATCTTCCACAACTGTTCGGCATCAAACTGCATAATAAACCAGACGGCACCGATGCCGATAAAATACCAGATAGCCTGACTAAATAAAACTTTTGTCGGATTAGCAATATTATCATGACTGAGAGCCACATAAAGCGCGGTCATCCCGATAACTGCCAAAACGAGCACACAGAAGATGATGCCCCAGTCAATCCTTGCATCATCATCCGTATCAGATCTTTTTAAATACTCTTTGCTCTCCATAATATTAAAAAACCTCCAAACAAGTATTAAAACAATGGGAGTGGGACTGCGTACGCATTGTCCCACTCCCTCGTTTTATCCGTCAAAGCGCGTCATCAGATAAGCGTTCAAATTATCCGCGATGAAGATGATATTCGCGTAAAATCCAACCGTATGCTTCCTCTCTGGTTGCCAACACGAATTCTTCGCCATCAGGAAGAACTGCTCTAAAACAATCCTCATCCTCCAATACGGTTCCGATGACATCCCCACGAGCCGTGACAAGCTCAGAAACAAGCTTTCCGTCAACCATTTTTTCGCGTTCGGTAATCTGAATATTTTTATCTTTTTTTGACATTATTTTTTCAACTCCTGCTGTTTGTATGAGCTCTCGTCTTTTGGATTTCGATTTCGTCTGAGCGTAAAATGATCCGGCACCGGATCATATCCTCCGCGAACAAACGGATTACACCTTAAAATACGACCGCATCCCATTATCAGACCCGAAAAAGCACCATGCTTCTTGATGGCCTCAATCATATAAGTCGAACATGTCGGATAATACCGACAACTCGGAGGTAGAAACGGCGAGATACACTTTTTATAAAACAAGATGGGTGCAATCAAAATTCTTTTGAGCATTATTTTTCCTTTGACAACTCTTCAATATGCTCAAGGAGTTTGCCTGAACCGACAGCCACGTCATCAAGTGGTGTTTCCGCAACCATTACGGGAACAGTCAAAACTTCTGAGAATCGCTGGCTTATTCCGTCAAGCAATGCACCGCCGCCTGTGATGACGATTCCGCGATCAATGATATCTGATGCAAGTTCCGGAGGCGTTTCGCTCAAAACGTCATGCGCAGATGCAATCATCGAATCAATCGTATCCTTCATGGCTTCAGCAGTTTCATCAGACGTCAGCGTGATGGTTTTCGGCAAACCGGTAACAACGTCACGACCTCTGACCTGAGTTTCCTTTTGACGGTTTCCGACAACACTGCTGCCGATTTCAATCTTAATCGTTTCAGCAGTGTGTTCGCCAATCAGCAAGCCGTATTTTTTCTTAACGTATGCCGCAATATCCTGGTTAAGTCGATCACCGGCACTTCTGAGCGAACTTGAAACCACAATGTCGCCCAGGGAGAGAACGGCAATGTCGCTCGTACCGCCACCAATATCGATAACCATGTTGCCGCAAGGCTCAAAAATATCAAGACCGGCTCCGATTGCAGCAACTTTTGGTTCTTCTTCCAGATACACGTTGCCGCCGCCTGACTTTTCTGCCGCCTGACGAATTGCCTTGCGCTCGATATCAGTCGTATTGGTCGGAGCACAAATCAAAATGTTCGGCTTTGACATGAAACCCTTGACGTTAAGTTTTTTGATAAAATAGGAAAGCATCTGCTCAGTCATGTCAAAATCGGCAATTACTCCATCCTTCATCGGTCTGATTGCCCGAATGTTGCTTGGTGTACGTCCGACCATTTTATAGGCTTCCGATCCGACCGCCAGAACTTTACCGGTTTGCGTATCAACCGCAACAACAGAAGGTTCGTTCAAAACAATTCCCTTCCCCTTAACATTGATCAAAACGTTTGCAGTACCCAAGTCGATACCGATATCTTTAGCCATAGCCGTTCTCCTTTTATTTCAAATATTATTTCATTGTTTAAAAGTCAATATACAGTGATATTATATCACAATTGGCCATAGAAAAAACTGTGATTTCAAAAAACCTGATCAGCAAGGCAAATCATTTCTCAAGCTAAAAAGCGAGCCGAAAAAGCCCGCTTGAAACTCATACTTCCTCTGTTTCATTCATAAAAAACTTTCCGTTAGTAACATCATTTGCACGCTTAATTTCAGCACCGAGCGATGCCAGCTTTTCATGGAACCTGTAGTAACCGCGATCAAGATACTTCAAATGAGTAACTTGCGTAATTCCTCTTGAAACAAGCCCAGCCAAGACAAGCGCTGCGGCTGCTCTAAGATCCGTCGCAGCAACTTCTGCTCCGCAAAAATCAGTCGGACCATACAAAATTACGGAACTTCCTTCAATTTTGAAGTCAGCATTCATTCGTCTGAGCTCTTCAAGATGCATGAACCGATTTTCGAAAACGGTTTCGGTCAAAATACTCGTACCATCGGCAGCTAATTGCAAAATTGACATCTGCGGCTGCATATCCGTTGGAAAGCCGGGATGCGGCAACGTCTTAACCGTTGTCGGCTTTAATTTTTCGGGCCCGATAATTCTTACTCCGTTTTCTTCATCAATGACTTCAACGCCCATTTCCTCCAATTTTGAAATGAGTGGCTTGTTATGCTCGACAATTGCATCTTTAATTAAAACGTTGCCCTTCGTCAAGGCCGCTGCCACCATAAAAGTCCCGGCTTCAATCCGATCTTGAATAATCGTATGCTCCGTTCCGTGAAGATGATCAACGCCGACAACCTTAATGGTTTCGGTACCCGCACCATAAACTTTGGCTCCCATCTTATTCAAGACATTGGCCAAATCAACAATTTCAGGTTCGCGAGCAACATTTTCGATTATGGTCGTTCCCCTGGCAAGCGTTGCAGCCATCATAATGTTCTGCGTTGCTCCGACGCTCGGAAAATCCAGATAAATATTAGCACCCTTTAAGCTGTCAGTTCTTGCTTCAATATATCCGTCATGACGCTCAATCTCGACTCCCATTGCTTCCAAGCCTTTAAGATGCAGATCAATCGGCCTTGAGCCGATTGCACATCCGCCCGGCATTGCGACTTTTGCATGTCCCAGACGTGCCAGCAGCGGTCCAAGTACGACAATTGATGCTCTCATCTTGGAAACATACTTAAACGGGGCTTCATATGAAAGATTTCCCGTTGCATCAAGCACCATGGTCTTCGTTGCTTCGTCCAGACCGACCTGAACGTTTAAAAATCTGATTACATTACTCATTGTATAGACATCAGACAGAATCGGAACATTTGACAAAAAAGTTCTGCCTTCGCTTGCAAGGATGCTTGCAGCCAAAATCGGCAAAACCGCATTTTTTGCGCCTTCTATCTCAACCGTTCCCTCAAGTCGATGCCCGCCGTGTACAATAATTTTTTCCACTAAAAACCCTCCACGAACAAATTATTTAATCAAGTAGGTCATATTTGTCAGGCTGTTCAAAAAGCTCAGGAAAAATGAGCTGACTCCATATCCTACCGCTACTGAAAATAAAACCAGCGCCACTTTAAACTTGTTTTGTCTTTCCTGATTAAAATACCGATCCAGTCGTAGAGACTGAAACGCATTGAAACTCAAGGCAATGAAGACAAAATGACTGATGATTGTTAAAAGCGACATTATTCCGATATCTTGCATTTATCTAATTTAAACCTTTCAATCAATTCGAACTAATCATAGCATAGTTTTCTTTAATAGTCACTGAATCTAACTGAATTTTAAATAATTTGAATCAATTTAAATCAAGTCGCTGCATTTTTTGAACAAAATAAAAAAGCCAGGTTACAAACCTGACTTCTTCAGCTCTTAGTGCTTTGAAATATTCAAACGGTTCATCGCACGGCGTAACGAAACTTCAGCACGACGAAGATCATCAACATTGTGCGTTTCCTTAGCCGTTGCAATCCGTTTCTCAGCACGAGCACGAGCACGCTCTGCACGCGATGCATCAATATTTTCCTTCCGCTCGGCAGCTGATGCGACAACGGACAAGACATTGTTTGAAAATTCAATGAAACCGCCGCTGACGGCAATTTCATCAAAACTGCCTTCTCCAGTCTTGACACGCACCTCATCAATTGCAAGCGAAGCGAGCAACGGAACTCGATTCGGCATGATACCTACTTCACCAAGAGTAGTCTTGCAAACTGCCAAATCTGTCGTATTGTCATACACGACGCCATCCGGAGTAACGACATTCACAGTTAATAAGGACTTATCATCCATTGGACGCTACCTCCTTACTTGCTTGTCATTTTCTTTGCTTTTTCTACAACGTCTTCAATCGGACCGCATTGACGGAACGCATCTTCAGGAAGATCGTCATATTTGCCTTCAAGGATTTCCTTAAAGCCCTTGACAGTTTCTTCAACAGGTACGTATGATCCGGGAATACCAGTGAAGCGTTCGGCAACGTGGAAGTTTTGTGACAAGAAGAACTGGATACGACGTGCACGAGCAACGATGACTTTTTCTTCATCAGACAATTCATCCATACCCAGAATGGAGATGATGTCCTGCAATTCACGATAACGTTGAAGCACGTGCTGAACTTCCGTGGCAACCTGATAATGTTCCTCACCGACGATTTCCGGTGAAAGAGCACTTGAAGTTGATGCCAGCGGATCAACGGCCGGATAAATACCTTGCTGCGTCAAAGCACGTTCCAAGTTGGTCGTAGCGTCCAGGTGAGCAAACGTTGTTGCAGGAGCAGGGTCAGTATAGTCATCAGCTGGAACATATACAGCTTGAATGGATGTTACGGACCCCTTCTTTGTCGAAGTAATTCGTTCCTGCAGCTGACCCATTTCAGTAGCAAGCGTCGGTTGGTAACCAACGGCTGACGGAATGCGGCCAAGCAAGGCGGAAACTTCGGAACCGGCTTGCGTGAAACGGAAAATGTTGTCAATGAAGAGCAACACGTCCTGTCCTTCAACGTCACGGAAATATTCCGCAATCGTCAAACCGGTCAAGGCAACGCGCATACGTGCTCCAGGCGGCTCGTTCATCTGACCGAAGACCATGGCCGTCTTTTCCAGAACACCGGATTCCTTCATTTCATAATACAGGTCATTACCTTCACGCGTACGTTCGCCAACACCGGTGAAAACGGAAATACCATTATGTTCCTGCGCAATGTTGTGAATCAGTTCCTGAATAAGAACCGTCTTACCAACACCGGCACCACCGAACAAGCCGATCTTGCCGCCCTTGATGTAAGGTGCCAGAAGATCGATAACCTTTATACCCGTTTCAAGAATTTCAGTACCTGTACTCAATTCTTCATATGAAGGTGCATCGCGGTGAATAGGATCACGACGATGATCTTCTTCAAATTCCGGCCCATTGTCGATTGGTTCCCCCAAGACGTTGAAGACACGTCCCAAAGTATCCGTACCAACGGGAACACTGATAGAGCGACCAGTATCAACAACTTCTGCGCCACGCTTCAAACCATCCGTGGAATCCATTGCGATTGTGCGCATGACCCCATCGCCAAGTTCAAGCGTAACTTCGATGATTAAATCAGTACCATCTTCGAGTTTAACTTTCAAAGCGTTGTTGATATCAGGTAAAGACTCGCTCAGAGGGAATTGGACATCGACAACAGGGCCGATAACTTGAACTACTTTACCGTAACTCATTTGTTAATTCCTCCTACTATTCTAATCTAAGGCAGCCTGTGCACCTGTGATTTCCGTAATTTCAGTCGTAATTGCACTTTGACGAGCTCGATTGAACTGCAATTCAAGTGATGAAATAATGTCTTTGGCATTATCAGTTGCAGATTTCATTGCAGTCGAACTACATGCATGTTCAGAAGTTTTGGCGTCAAGAATCGCGCCATAAACCAAACTCTCCGCATATTGAGGCAAGATAACCTCCAAAATCGCATCCTGAGACGGTTCGGTTTCATATTCAATCTGATAATCATTTTCATCTTGTTCCGTTAAATCATCAGTTCCCATGTTTTCTGCAGAAATCGGGAGCATCTGTTCAGCACGGAAAACAGAAGTCAAAGTGTTCACAAAGTGGCTGTAGCAAACAACCAGTTGGTCATAAGCTCCATTGTCATACATCGAAACGATTGTCTCAACGATTGGACGAATTTCCTTAAACGTCGGTACATCGCTGACGCCACGATATTCATAAACAATGTTGTATCCACGCTTGCTGAAGAAATCAGCACCTGTGCCGCCAATAGCGATAATCACAGTATCTTCTGTGTTATGGTTGCCGTTTTTAATCAAATCCATCGTCGATTTGATGACATTGCTGTTATAGCTGCCTACCAAACCGCGATCAGACGTGACTACGACAATCCCGGTCTTTTTGACCGGTCTTTGCTTAAGCATGCTTAACGTATTGACTTTGCCATCCTGGCTCTTCCCAACCTCTCCGCTGACTGCGGAAGAATCCAGCAGGTGAGATTTTGCCAAGTGGGTGATGACACTGCGAATCTTGGATGAGTAAATCTGATAGCTGGCGGCATGCTTTTGAATCTGATTAAGCTTTGCCGTTGAAACCATCTGCATCGCACCCGTGATTTGTCCCGTCTTCTTGGTCGAAACGATTCGACGTTTAACTTCTTGCATAGAAGCAGGCATCAGTTCTCACCATCCTTTCTTATTCTGCGCTTGGTTGGAAAGTTTCTGCAAATTCAGAGATAGCAGCATCAAGCTTTTCCGTATCCGGCAACTTGCCAGTTGTCTTGATTTCATCCAAAAGATTCTTGTAATTGTTGTCGAAGAAATCAAACAATGAATCCTGGTAATCCAAAATATCATCAACGGCAACGGAATCGAGATATCCGTGCGTCAATGCATACAGGATGACAACCTGCTTTTCAACAGGAAGCGGCTTGTGCAACGGCTGTTTCAATACTTCAACAGTCCGGCGGCCACGATTCAACTTAGCCTGTGTAGCTTCATCAAGGTCTGAACCAAATTGCGCAAATGATTCAAGTTCACGATATGATGAAAGGTCCAGACGAAGCGTACCGGCAACCTTCTTCATCGCCTTGATCTGTGCATCCCCGCCAACACGGGAAACAGAAGTCCCGGCATCAATCGCAGGACGAACGCCTGAATAGAAATTATCGCTGTCCAGGAAAATTTGTCCGTCAGTAATCGAAATAACGTTTGTCGGAATATATGCCGAAACGTCACCGGCTTTTGTTTCAATAAACGGAAGGGCCGTCATTGAACCTCCGCCGAGTTCATCGCTCAACTTGGCTGCACGTTCAAGCAAGCGTGAATGCAAGTAGAAGACATCGCCAGGGTAAGCTTCACGACCAGGCGGACGTCTCAAAATAAGTGAAAGTTCACGATAGGCATCAGCCTGCTTGGACAAATCATCATAAACAATCAAAACGTGCTTGCCGTTGAACATGAATTCCTCGCCCATTGCCGCACCGGCATATGGAGCAAGCCACAACAGCGGAGCCGGTGAAGAAGGACCAGCTGAAACAACGATAGTATAATCCATTGCGCCGTACTTGCGCAAAGTTTCGACTTGCGTGCGCACAGTTGATTCCTTCTGGCCAATTGCAACGTAGATACAAATCATGTCCTGACCTTTTTGGTTGATGATCGTATCAATGGCAATTGAAGTCTTACCTGTCTTACGGTCACCGATAACCAATTCACGTTGACCGCGACCGATTGGAACCAAGGCATCAATCGCCTTGATACCTGTTTGCAAAGGTTCCGTAACAGATTGACGGTCCATAACGCCGGGAGCTTTATGCTCGACTGGACGTGTCTTATCTGTCTTGATTTCTCCTAAACCGTCGATAGGTTGTCCCAATGGGTTAACAACGCGCCCGATAAGAGCATCACCTACAGGGACTTCCATGATGCGGCCGGTACGCTTAACGGTATCGCCTTCGCGAATCCCCTTGAAACTACCGAGAACAACGATACCTACATCGTTGGCTTCCAAGTTTTGAGCCATTCCGTATGTACCGTCTTCAAATTGAAGCAGTTCACCGGATAAGGCATTATCAAGCCCGTTTGCACGTGCAACACCGTCACCGACGTATGTCACGGTACCAACTTCATCAACGGTAAGCTCATCTTTGTAATTTGCTAATTGTTGCTTGATAAGAGCACTGATTTCCTCAGCCTTAATGCTCATAAAAGTCTCACCTCTTTAAAAATCACTTTAATAACAGACGCTTGATGCTTTCAATCCTTGACTTGATCGAACCATCATAAACGCAGCTTGCAGACTGCATCACCACGCCGCCGATGATATCAGGATCAATCACTGAATCAATCAGGACCTTTTCGGCACCAACAACATTAGCAAACGAAGATGCAAGTTTTTCTCTTTGATCTTCATCCAATTCGATCGCAGTCGTCACTTTTACGCGTACTGTTTTTTCGAATTCGTCGTTCAATCTGTTAAATTCATCGATGATGTCTTCAAGGTTTGCAATTCGTCCATAGTCAAACAACATGTCCAAAAGATTCGTTGTAACCTCTGAAGCTCCATCTGTAATATGCTTGATCATGGCAAGTTTGTCTTCCTGTTTAATTGAAGGGCTCGTCATGAACGTGATAAATTTTGGTTCTGCGTTGATAATTTTCTTGATTTCCGCCAATTCCAAAAGAACATCCGAACGAACGCCCTTTTCCTGAACGACTTCAAACAAGGCTTTACCATAGCGCTTGGCTACTGTCTGTCTATCTAATGCCATTTTGCTTCCCCAACCCTTCGATGTATGAGTCTACCAAGGCTTTCTGATCCTCAGCATTCAATTCCTTTTGAATGATCTTAGAAGCAATTTCAATAGATAATTCAGCTACGTCGTTCTTAATGCCGGACATAGCTTCCTGACGTTGCTGTTCAATGTCCTTTTTGGCATTGTCCTTCATCGTCTTCACTTCTGACTGAGCAGAACCAACGATGCTTGCTTTTTGCTGTTCGCCGTTTTGCTTCGCACGATCGATGATCTTTGAAGCTTCGACGTGAGAATCCTTCAAGGCTTCTTCACGTTGTGCGGCCAACTCCTCGGCTTTTTTGCGCGCATCTTCCGCAGAATCAATATCATTTGCGATTTTATCTGCACGCTTTTCCATCATCTCAGTTACTGGTCCCCAAGCAAAATGCTTAACGGCTGCAATCAAGACTACAAATGTCAGCAAATAGAAGAGAAAGTCGCCCCATTGAACACCTTCAGCGGCACCGATTAAAAATGTTGCATTCATCTATTGACACCTCCTAATCTGACAATATCTAAAAACATATTGATAGAATAGGATTACTTGTTCAACAACATGAATGAAATAACAACGGCGATAATAGGAACGGCTTCGATCAAACCAACGCCGATGAACATCGTCGTACGCAATTGACCAGAAAGTTCCGGCTGACGTGCCATTGATTCAAGAGTCTTTGAAATTACAAGACCGTTACCAATACCTGTACCGATAGCAGCGAAACCTGCGGCAAGACCCGCACCAAATAAAGCTAAACCTGTTGCCATAATATAAAATCCTCCTCGATTTTCCTATGTGTTATTCTTTTTCGACCTTTTGAGACATATAAACCATTGTCAACGTTACAAAGACGTAGGCCTGGATCGAACCAATAAATACTGAGAAACCTTGCCAAACCATTTCAAGCGGAAAGGCCGGAATCAATGTCCATGGTGCAGCCGCTTTTCCCAACTGTTGATAGATTACAGTCAGCAAAACTTCACCAGAATAGATATTCCCGTAAAGACGCAAAGCCAATGTCAGGAAATTCGTGAATTGTTCGATGATGTTAATCGGGAACAATGCGGGCATCGGGCTGAAATAAGAATTCTTTACATAACCCTTAAACCCGAATTTCATGACACCCATCAAGTGGGACAGCAGCAATACAGCGAAGGCAAGTGTCAAAGTTGTCGCCGTAGAAGCAGTAGGACTCTTGATGTAGGTGACGCCACCAACGTTGACCTGGAAAATCAAGCCAAGCTGGTTGGAGACGAAAATGAACATGAAAAGCGTAAACGCCAAAACGCCGTACTTCTTGCCCTCTTCATCAGGAATTGCGCTTTTGACAATTCCGTTGGTGAAATCAATTGCCCATTCAAGAACGTTCTGTTTTCCGTTTGGTTTCATCTCCACCTTTCGAGACAGCCAGAAGACCAAGAAAAATACGATAAGTGCTGCAACGAAACCTGACAGACAGTTGCCGACATTGAAAGGAATACCAAAAAGCTTCAATACTTGAGCTTCTTCACTCACAAAGTCTCACCTCTTTTCAAATGTGATCAATACGGTTAAACATCTTGGTCGAACCATAAGGATAAAGCAAGACAAAGACAAAAAAATATCTTTGAATACAACTGAAATAATACCACCATTTACGTGAAAATACAAAGCAGAAAAAATAGGTTTTTCATGGCATTTTCGCGAAAAGTTGTGAAGAAATACGTATAAAGACTGATGAAAATGTGCATTTTCAAGGACTTATAACGCTTTCAGGGTGATTTCAAATATATTTCTTATTTTCAGAATTTTCTGACATTTTATTTATTTTGTTCCAAATAAACGGTCGCCTGCATCTCCCAATCCCGGAACGATATAGCCGTCTTCATTCAAATGATCATCCAGGGAAGCAGCAAAAATATCAATGTCCGGATGTGCCTCTCGCAAAGCCTTGACGCCTTCAGGAGCCGCTACCAGACAAACGAACTTGATAGACTTGGCACCGCGTTTCTTCAAAGCATCAACGGCCATGATTGCAGATCCGCCCGTTGCAAGCATCGGATCGACGATGAACATGTCTCGATCACCAAGATCACCGGGCATTTTTACGAAATATTCGTGCGGCTGAAGAGTTTCCTCATCACGGTACATCCCGATATGTCCGACTTTTGCCGCCGGAATCAAATTCAATATTCCTTCGACCATTCCAAGTCCCGCGCGAAGAATTGGAACAACGACGACTTTCTTTCCGGCAAGACGCTTCTTGACCGTCTTGCCCATCGGTGTTTCGATTTCAACGTCTTCAAGTGGCATGTCTCTCGAAACTTCATATGCCATCAGCGTTGCAATTTCATCGACAACTTGTCGGAATTCGCGCGTTCCGCAATCCTTTTCCCGAATGATCGTTAATTTGTGTTGAATCAATGGATGGTCCAAGACCTCGAATTTTCCCATGATATCCACCTGTCGTATAAAATACGGACAACCATGGCCCCGTGTGGTTATTCGGCCATGCTTGAGAAAGAAAATACGACTTTTCCTTTCCTTAATTGTTTACCGCATCCGACATTCCGACCGCGTTGATCGAAATCCGTTTTTGCATGATTATAACCAGCAATGATATCCACCCCGCATTCTACTCTTTCTGTGGATATCTGCCGTTTCCTTATTATTGACCTTTCGGGTCCGGCTTTTCCTTACATAATAATTTTAGCCGAAACAACGCCATTTTTCTATAAAATTACACCAAAAGAGAGTCCCCGGATCGTCGGGCACTCCCCCAGATTAATTTTCGTCAAAAAAAACGTTTCCGGCAGACTTTTTCAGTCGATTCATATATGCTTCGCCAAGTCCTGTTTCTTCCACTCCTGCACACAAGATGAAATCGACTTTTTCTTCGGAGTCAAAATAACGCAACCCGGCAAACAGGCGCCGGCTGGCATCAGAAACCGAGTCCCCCAGGCTGTATGACAGTTTCTTCGGAAGCTCTGCTTTTTTCAAGACTTCGTTGAATGCCATTACGCCGACTCTTTCCTGCTTTTTTTTGCGCCACAAGAGAGCCTTGTCCCAATCGCCGGCCCTGACAATCAGAACCTGGGCATCCGGCGCATAGTGCTTATACTTCATTCCGGGTGCTTTCGGAACTTCCTTCAGGCCAACCTTGTGCTTGTCCGACAAAACGCTTTCCCCGAGCACTTCTTCAAGCTGCTCGACGGTCACTGCGCCAGGTCTCAGGACAACCGGATGTTCCGAACTCAGATCGATGATTGTGGATTCGACTCCAACCTGCGTCGGTCCGTCATCCAGAATCCCGGCAATCCGCCCTTCCAGATCATGATAAACATGCTGTGCGGTCGTCGGACTCGGCTTTCCAGAAGAATTGGCTGAAGGACCGACGATGGGAACGCCGGCAGACTCAATCAGCTTAAGCGTTGCCTTGTTTTGAGGCATGCGAAAAGCAGCCGTTTCCAGTCCGCCAGTGACTGATTTCGACAACGCCCCTTCTTTAATTTTCAAAATCATCGTCAACGGTCCGGGCCAGAAAGCGTCCATCAGCTTAACCGCTTTTTCCGGCAGGCTTTCGACATACTTCTCGACCATTTTTCGTGAAGAAACGGTTACAATCAGAGGATTATCGGAAGGTCTTCCCTTTGCCAGATACACTCTCTTGACCGCCTGCTCGTTTGTCGCATCTGCACCGAGCCCGTACACGGTTTCGGTCGGAAACGCGATTAATTCGCCAAGGCGCAGTTCATTTGCCGCTTTCTCGATTTCGTCGGTTGTATAAATTTTAGTAATCAGCATCTTTTTCCCTTTCCAAGATCAAAAACGAACCCTGACCATCCGATCATGTCCGCTTTCGTCTTTTTTAAGCGTAACTTCTGCTTTCGGATAGGTCCTTTCAAACATTTCAACCACGGCTTTGCCCTGTAAAAATCCAATCTCAAGGTACAAGCTGCCATCATTTTCAAGGTGATCCTTCAGCTGTCGACAAATCTTCTGATAAATTGCAAGACCGTTGTTTTCAGCAAACAAAGCCAGCGCGGGTTCATGTTCGAGCACGCTTTTATCCATGTACTTCTTTTCTGACTGAGCAATGTATGGCGGATTTGACACGATGATGTCAAATTTGCCGTCAATCGCATCAAAGACATCGCTCAATTTGAATTCAGCCTTGAGCTTCAGTCGGCTGGCATTTTTTCTTGCAACTTCCAAAGCCTCCGGCGAAACATCGCTCAGCATTCCCTTCCAAGAAGGCTTTTCGGCCTTAAGCGTCAAACCGATTGCTCCACTTCCGGTTCCGATGTCTAAAAATTCAGCATCCGTTCCGGGGTTGTCCTGCAAGATCCATTCCACCAGATCTTCGGTCTCAACCCGCGGAATAAGCGTGCTTTCATTGACAAAAAAAGCCCTTTTAAAGAAGACGGATTTTGAAAGCACGTATTGCGGCGGGATGCCTTGGGAGCATTTTTCAACGTTTTTCCTGAAAACAGCAAAGTCTTCCCTTGAGAATTCATCACGATAGTGCATCAGCAAATGCGTGACGTCCCAGTCCATCTGACCGCAAATCAACATGTCGATCGTGCTGTGTTCCATTCCATGATCGTCAGCAAAAGAAAAAGCCCATTTCTGGGCTTCAAAAACAGTCATCTTATCAGCCATTTTGCAATTCTTCCAAAGCCTTGGTCTGATCATAGAGCACGAGCGCATCGATAACGTCATCCAACTCGCCGTTCATGATTCTGTCGAGCTTATTGAGTGACAAGCCGATGCGATGATCCGTCACGCGATTTTGCGGATAATTGTAGGTCCTGATTCTCTCGGAACGATCACCGGTTCCAACTGCAGACTTGCGGTTTTCGTCATATTCGCTTTGTTCCTGCGATTTGTAGTAATCGTAAACGCGCGCTTTCAAAATTTTCATGGCCTTCTCACGGTTTTGCTGCTGCGAACGCTGATCCTGCATCGCAACGACGATTCCCGTCGGAAGGTGAGTCATTCGAACAGCGGAACTTGTCTTGTTGATGTGCTGTCCGCCGGCACCTGATGAACGATAGACATCGACTCTGATGTCCTTTGGATCAAGATCGATTTCAACATCTTCTTCTTCCGGCATCACGACGACCGTTGCAGTAGAGGTATGAACGCGTCCGGCCGATTCCGTCACGGGAACTCTCTGAACGCGGTGCGCTCCGCTTTCATATTTGAGCTTTGACCAGACGTTCCTGCCGTTGATGGTAAGTGCGATTTCCTTGAATCCTCCAACTTCGGTCGTATTTTTGTCAATAACTTCAATGGACCATCCCTGACGTTCGGCATATTTGCTGTACATCGAAAATAAATCTGCGGCAAACAGACTTGCTTCATCACCGCCGGCAGCACCGCGAATTTCCATGATAAGATCCTTGCCGTCGTTAGGGTCTTTTGGCAGGAGCAGAATTTTGATTTCCTGTTCAAGTTCCTGCTTTTCATTTTTTGAGTCTGAAAGTTCTTCTTTGACCATTGCGGACATTTCGTCGTCAAGTCCTGAAGAAAGCATTTCTTCATCATCTTTTATCTGCTGCACAATCTGCTTGTATTTTTCATATTTCTCGACCGTTTCACGCAAATCGGCCATTTCCTTGGACAGTTCCATGAAACGCTTGGAATCTGCAATCACGTCCGGATCCGATAAAAGTTCGCCCAATTCTTCATAACGATCGGCCAGCATTTGAAGCCTGTCGAATAGTTTATCCATTTTCATTCTCCTTTTCAACAATATGTGCGTTTTCCATCGGCGGAAAGAAATAATGCCTGCGACAAACCGGGTAATACGATTCGTTTCCGCCGATTAAAATCTGTTCTCCGTCATAAACGGGCTTGCCGTCATTAACACGCAGGTTCATTATTGCCTTCTTGCAGCAAAACCAGCAAATCGTTTTCATTTCTTCTATTTTGTCTGCATAGAGCAATAAATATTTTGATCCCTCAAACAATTCGTTTCTGAAATCGTTTTTCAATCCAAAAGTCATTACGGGAACCTTCAGCTCATCAACGACCTTCGTCAACTCCAATACATGGTGTTTCGACAGAAACTGGGCTTCGTCCACCAGCACGCACGATGCATCAGGATTGATCGAAACGACCTTTTCATACAGATCGTCTTCGTCAAACACCGGAACGGCCTTGCGTTTCATTCCGATCCGGCTCGAAACGTAACCGACAGAATCGCGGTCATCGATTCCGCTTGTCATGATGATGACGCTCTTGTTTTGTTCCTCGTAATTATGAGCAACTTTAAGGATTTCTATCGTTTTGCCGCTGTTCATTGCGCCGTAACGAAAAAAAAGCTGTGCCACTTGATAAGCCCCCATCTGAAAAAATTCGTTCCTTTCAAGTATATATTATTCGAGAGAAAATTTCATCACTAAAAATTTTTTGTCCAAACAAAATACGTGCCTTATACAAAATTCATGGTAAAATGTTCTTGATGTATCTAGAATTGGAGGAAATAAAATGTCTTTCAGAAGTTCACTTGCAATTCTAGCCGGAAAGTCTTCCCGCTGGTTTTTGCATAACTTTATGCACGGAGGAACATCTCTTCCCGGCAAACTGACCCTCAAACTTGATCCGAACGTACTTCAAACCCTTGCCAAAGATTACGAAATCATCGTCATCACGGGTACGAACGGCAAAACCCTGACCACGGCCCTGACCGTCAAGGTTCTTGAGTCAAGATTTGGTCACGTTCTGACCAATAAGAGCGGTTCAAACATGAAGCAAGGTATCGTCACTGCATTTTTATCGGATAAAGTTTCAGAAAAATCCGGCAAAAAGCTGGCCGTCCTCGAAACGGACGAAGCCAACGTTCCGATTATCTGCCGCTACGTAAGTCCTTCAATTTTCGTTTTGACCAATCTTTTCCGCGATCAGATGGATCGTTACGGCGAAATCTACACAACTTATGATAAAATTCTCAAGGGAATCCGCATGCATCCCGATGCGCTTGTAATCGCCAACGGAGATGCTCCTATATTCAACAGCAGGGAACTGAAAAACAAGGTTATTTACTACGGTTTTGCCGACAAAGAGGAAAAAGATCAAAAAGCTCCTGCAAATACTGATGGCCTGCTTTGTCCGAGATGTCATCGTATTCTGCATTTTAAATACAGAACCTACAGCAACCTTGGCAAATATTTTTGCCCTGAGTGCGGTTTCAAACGACCTGAACTGACTTATTCGCTAAATCAAATCAGTTCCCAAACGCCACAGTCATCTGCCTTTGAAATTGACGGCGCAAAAGTCGAGCTGCACATCGGCGGAACCTATAATATCTACAATGCCCTGGCAGCATATTCGGTCGGACGAATCCTTGGACTTTCAAAAGAGGAAGCCGCACAAGCCCTGAGCGACAACGATGAAAAAGTCTTTGGCAGACAGGAAGTCATCAACATCGACGACAAACAGACGACTTTGATTCTGGTCAAGAACCCAGTCGGACTCGACCAGGTTCTTGAAATGATTTCAACCGACAGGGAACCCTTTTCACTGGCAGTCCTGCTTAATGCCAATTATGCTGACGGAATCGATACAAGCTGGATCTGGGACGGAAACTTCGAGGAACTTCCATTTGACAGAATTCCTTCCGTTCTGACAGGCGGAGAGCGCTATAAAGACATCACTTTCCGTTTACGAGTTGCCGGTGTTCCTGAGGAAAACTTCAGTCAACGCGAAAAGCTCGAAGACGTTGTCTCGTTTATCAGGCAAATGCCGACTAAGCATGTCTACGTTTTGGCGACATATACTGCCGTCTTGCAGTTGCGCAAGCTTTTGAGTGAACAAGGATATATCAAGGGAGGGATGGACTGATGAGCTACTCGCTTCATCTGGCACACTTATACGGCGATCTTTTGAACACTTATGGAGATATCGGCAACGTTTTGGTGCTCGAGTATTATGCAAGACAAATGGGCATCGAGTTTACCAGCGAAATCGTCTCGATTGAACAGGACTTCGATGAAGGAAAGTTTGATCTCGCCTTTTTCGGCGGAGGTCAGGATTTTGAACAGACAATCGTTTCAAAGGACATTCAACGCATGAAGGAATCCTTGACGGCGTTCATTGAAGACGACGGACCGATGCTTGCCATCTGCGGTGGCTATCAGCTTCTTGGTCAATACTATATCGGTGCCCACGGCGAAAGAATCGAGGGCATTCATGCCTTGAGCCATCATACTGAAAGTCAGGTCAACCATCGTTTCATCGGCGACATTACGATTGAAAATGAAGAAACCGGCGAAACATACCATGGTTTCGAAAACCACAACGGACTGACTTTTCTCGGAGAAGATGAAAAGCCGCTCGGAATCGTCATTTCTGGAAACGGCAACAACGGAAAAGACAAAACCGAAGGAGCCGTATACAAAAACGTCTGCTGCTCATACTTCCACGGACCGATTCTTGCAAGAAACGGTCTTTTGGCCAAGCGTCTGCTGCTTGCTGCGTTAAAACGCAAATATCCGAATGATGATTTTTCAAAACAGGAAGCTTTGGAAATCAAGGCAACTTATTAACTTTTTGAGACGAGTAATTTGCTTTCTCGTCTTTTTTTGCGCCTCTAAATGCTGAAAAGAAGTTCCGTTACCCCCTCTTGAATTAAATGCAGTGCTGCTCAGCTAATCCGGGCAAGATCTCAGTCAAGTTTACGGACAGACTCTCTTTATCTATTTCCATCATGGCAGGAGATTGTCATGCATATCCAAAAAAACCGAATGAGATTTGCAATTAACTTCAAATCTCATTCGGTTTTTCAATTGAGGCATAGTTTTTTCCCAGCCTCTTTTTAAATTAAGCTTTTTGACCAGGTTCTGAAGCAATAATCATGACGTCGCCTGAAACGGTCCATTCCTTGACATCAAACGGAAGAACGAAGTGAACGCCCTTTTCAATTTCGTAATCCCTGCCGTCAACCGTCAGCTTGCCTTTGCCGTCCAGAACGGATACAAGCGTATAAGGTGCTTCTTCACGCTTGAACGTTGCGCTGCCGCCCTTGAGAACCCATCTGTAAACGGCGAAGAAGTCCGTCGAAACAAAACGCGTGACCTCAGCATCACCGACTTTGTATTCCTTGCGATTAAGCTTTGGATCAACATGCGGAACGTTCGTAACGTCGATTGACTGCTTGATGTGAAGTTCGCGCTTTTGACCCGTTGTTGCGTCAACGCGGTCAAAATCATAAAGACGATATGTCGTGTCAGAGCTTTGCTGTGTCTCAAGCACCATGATGCCGGCGCCGATTGCATGAATTGTACCGGAAGGAACATACAGGAAATCACCCGGCTTAACAGGAACTTTGCGTAAAAGCTTGTCCCATTCATGATTTTCAATCATTTCAGCCAGTTCTTCGCGACTCTTCGCATGGTGACCATAGTACATCTGTGCTCCTTCATCGGCAGCCAGGACATACCAGCACTCCGTCTTGCCGAGTTCGTGTTCGTGTTCTTCGGCATAGGCATCGTCAGGATGCACTTGAACGGAAAGATCTTTTTTGGCATCCAGAATCTTTGTCAAAAGCGGGAAAACGTCGCCTTCCGCATTTCCGAATGCTTCGCGATGCTTGTCCCAGACTTCGTCAAGCGTCATGCCCTTGTATGGTCCGTTAATGACCGTTGCAGGACCGTGCTTGTGTGCTGAAATTGCCCAGCATTCACCCGTATGATCACTTGGAATGTCGTATCCGTAAACAGTATTCAAACGATCGCCGCCCCAGATCTTTTCCTGGAAGACAGGCTTTAAAAACATTGGTTCCGTCATCAAAATCACCTCTAATAATGTATATACATATTATAGCATGGTTTTCTTGTTTTTGCACAAAATATTTGTAAACATTTTCATCTACTTTTATTGATTTTCATTTAAATAACACTCAACGATTTTGTCGCGAAAATCAAGAAATCTTTGATTGTCTGCAGTCGGATGAACGCGATTGGTCAAAACAATCAATGCTGACTGACGTTTCCTGTCAATCAAGATAAACGTCCCGGTAAAACCAGTGTGGTAAAGACAAGGAGTTCCGTCGAAGGAAAAGCGCAGATCCCATCCCAGGGAGCGGCCAAGCTGACCGTTCGGCGTATGATCCTTGAACAAGCTCCTGATTGTTGCATCAGACACGACCGGCTTGTGCGGATCATTTTCAAGCATCCAGGTCGAAAAGCGCATCAAGTCATTGAGACTCATGAATAATCCGGCAGATCCGCAGTGTCTGCCAAGAACAAACGCTTTTGGATCATGAACGACGCCTTGAATCAACCCACGGTCTTCAGTGCATTCCGTCGGCACGCATTTATCGCCTGAAGGACTGAAAGTACTTTCCTTCAATCCAAGAGGTTTGAGGACCTCTTGTTCAATCGCATCCTGGACCGGCATCCCGTATATTTTTTCAATGATCTGACCCAAAAGAATCGGACCGATATCTGCATAGACGACCTTCTTTTCGAACCAGTCGCCGACTTTTAACGTATATAAAGCATCCATCAGCTCAGTTGCGGAAAGACTGTTTCGATCCTTGATATATCCGGTAAGCGCAGACGTGTGGGTCAGTAAATGCCTGATGGTAACTCTTCCATCACTGAATTTTTCAAGATAGTCGCATACTCGATCATCAACCGTCAGTTTACCTATGTCCTGCAAATGAAGAATCAAAGTCGTCGTCCCGATGACTTTCGTCAAGGACGCAACGTCATACAGCTTGCCATAAGTCAATTTCTTTTTGAACGGAACCACCTGCTCCATTCCGAAAACCTCGCTTTGCACGTATCCGTTCCTGATCATGGCATATGAAACGCCCGGAACGATGCCTTCTTCAGTCAACTTATGAATCAAGGATGTTGTCTTTTCATTAATCAATTTTTTCACTCTCTTGCTTAATCTGGTTTACATATTTAATTTCAAAATTGCCGTTTTGGTAATCTATCAGGCTGGCTCGCGAATTATCGACCAAAAACAACGGCACCTCGCCTTTCAAACTCTCAATGAAGTTGGAAAGAATCAGGCCGTGCGTAACAATCAGAATATTCGCATCTTGATTCGGGTATTCCTGTGCAATCGTTTCAAGCGCCCGCCTGAAACGCTTTTCCAGATGAACCGAGGTTTCAATTTCTTCTTCACCGTCCATTGTCCTGAACAGTTCCGTCAGTTCTGCCACGTGCTCGTCATTTGCAAAGGCACGCAGGATTCTGCGTAGTCCAAGCGTCCTGAGTGCAGTCGGAATTACTGTCATATTGTTTGCTTCTTCAAATTTTCCAAAGCTCAATTCGCGCAGGTCAGGATCACGATATACAGGCGGACACCCTCGTTTATTTTCCGAAAGGATCAATTCGGCCGTTTCATGAGTTCGTTTGAGATCACTCGTATAAACAGCCGTAAATCGAATATTTTGCAGTTCTCTGCCAAGTCGTTTCGCCATTCGCCTGCCTTTTTTTGTCAACGGCGAATTGGTTGTCCCCTGGAGTCTTCTTGAACGATTTAATCTCGTTTGTCCGTGACGAACCAGATAAAAATGAATCGTAGCCATGAATCTTATCACCTCGTTTACTGGAATCAAGTCTAATTATATTATAGTACGACATGCAAGACGTTTCATTCTTTTTTCAAAATCCAGTGCTTGCGTCACCAAAAATCCGATTGCAACAACACCGCATCCGAGTTGATTCTAAATGCCTTTATCAAAAAAAGCTCCGTGAATTTCCATCCCGGAGCTTTCCAAATTGAAACGTCAACGATCGAAATCGAAAAAACGCCTGTTCATGCTGTTTCAAATGTGAAGTCGTTGCCCAGACTTCGTGAAAACCGATGCTTTTTCCGCCGAGCTGATTCCAGTAATAATCAAGCAGACTTCCGTGCTGCTCCAGGAAGCTGTCTTCCAGACGATTGACCATCAGCTTATTGTCCGGAAAATAAATGTCCGAATCGGAAACTTTGATGGTATCCTTGACAAAAATCTGAACCACGTTCGTACAATGCGATTTGACAATATATCGTTCCTCGGGATGTCGCTTCAAATACGAAAGAAGATTGAAAATAGAATCTGAGTTGCTTGCCAATGTCTGCCCTTCTCTCTAAAAAATGCTGAATCTCAAAATGACCGTTTCCTATTTAAGCCATTTTCCTTACTGAGAATACGATCCAAAAATCGACGAAAACAAAAATTGCAGTTGCCAAAAAGACACTCTGATAACTGAATATGCTTGAAACCGCAGACCCGATCATTGGTCCAAGCATTCCTCCTGCAGCCTGAAACGACTGATTCCAGCTGAATATTCTGCCAAACGCCTCGTGCGGAACCGAAGTCGTCAAAACGGTCTGAACGGCCGGAAGCATTGCTGCATTCGCCATGCCTAAAGCAAAGCGTAAAACTCCGAGCGAAGCGGGACTCGATGCAAAATACATCGGAATAAACAAACAAGTTGCCAGAATCAACCCGACCATCAAAACTTTTAGCGGCCCGACCTCATCCATCTTGTTTCCCAATCTCGATGCAACAAGCAAAGTGCCGAACCCGGGCATCGCAGCAACGATGCCGCTGACGAACGAAACATTGCCGACGCCGTGCATTAACTGTTTGACCAATAAGCTTATAATCGGTGAAATTGACATCAATGACATCTGAACCAAAAGAGTGGTTGCAAACATGAAGAAAATCAGACGACGATTTTTCAAACCTGCAAAAACTTCCTTCATCGGCTTCATTTCTTTAGCAGGTATCGGCGTAAAATGCTCTTTTGTCGTCAAAGTCATCAAAAAGACGATTCCCATCAAGACACCAAATATCATAAACGGGGCACGATACCCGAAGACCCCCGCAATTGCGCCTCCAAACATCGGCCCAAGCAGGTTGCCGGTCACACTGGCAGTCATCATTTGAGACATGATGGCTCCTGAATGCCCCTTCGGCGCTTCACCGGCCATAAAGGCCGTCGAGTTGTTGATGTAACCGGAAAAAGCTCCCTGCAAAAGTCTCAAAAAGATAATCATGTAGACGTTAGTTGCAAGTCCGGTCAAAAAAACGGTAAATGTCATCACGCCGGAAGCACGCAGGCACATCAACTTGCGTCCCTTCCGATCTGCCAGATTGCCCCAATAAGGAGAAACAACGGCCTGTGCAAAATAAGTAACCGAAAATGCCAGGCCGGAATAGAAATTGATTTGCGTCCGGCTGTAATGACCGAAGCTTTCAATATAAAGAGCCATAAACGGCATCGTCATTGAAAAACCAAGCCCAGTGATGAAACACCCTATCCAAAGAGTCAAAAAAGTTCTGCGCCAAGAAGCCGGCATATCCTTGTAAATCACAAAATATCACTCCTCGCTAGATACTTTCAATTATCACTCTTACTCAAAAATTTTTCAATATCTAATCTCTTGTGTAGCGTTTTCTTATTAAGATTAGTTTTAGTTTTACTTTAACATTAAAGCCTTCAATCATCTAAATCTTCTTCAATGTTGAGTCCGAAAATTTCAGCTTCCGGGGAATCGCCCGGTGCCGGATGAACTACTAAAATTGCAATCGCTCCTTTTTCCGAAACGTATCCGGCAAACAGGCAGACTTCTTCAACAACATATGCCAAACCGTCAGAATTATAGATATACTGTCCTGCAACAGGCATCGTCTCAAAAGTCGTCTTATTCATCCGATAGAACGAACCGGATGCATCATGCATTACAAGCAAAACTTTACTCATTCAAAATTCCTCCTCATTCTTGCCAAAAAAAGCCGCCTCTTTATGAAGCAGCTCATGAAGCCGCTAATATTCAAAAAGCAGCTCAGATGTCGATTTAGACGTTGATGACTTTTTCCAGGAAGGATTTCGTCCGCTCGTTTTGCGGATGATCAAAGACTTCTTCAGGCGTTCCTTCTTCGACGACGTTGCCATCGGCCATAAAGACGACACGATCGGCAACTTCTTTGGCAAAGCCCATTTCGTGTGTAACAACGACCATCGTCATTCCTTCCCTGGCCAGTTTCTTCATTACGTTCAGAACATCTCCGACCATTTCAGGGTCAAGTGCTGAAGTGGGTTCATCAAACAACATGATATCAGGTTTCATTGCCAAAGCACGTGCGATTGCAACGCGCTGCTTTTGTCCACCGGAAAGTGAGGCCGGCATTGCATCGAACTTGTCTTCCAATCCAACCGTTTCAAGAAGCTTCCGTGCCTGTTCCTCTGCTTCCTGTTCAGACATCTTGCCAAGTTCAACCGGTGCCAGCGTAATATTTTTGCTGACACTCAGATTGTTGAACAAATTGAAATGCTGAAACACCATGCCGATGTTTTCACGGGCCTTATCGATGTCGGTCTTTGGATCACTGATGTCCTGGCCGTCAATCACAATCGTTCCGGATGTAGGTTCTTCAAGCTTGTTCAGGCATCTGAGAAGCGTACTTTTCCCCGATCCAGAAGGCCCGATCAAAACAACGACTTCATTGTTCGCCACTTTAAAGTCGATTCCCTTTAAAACATGATTCGAACCATAGTTTTTAACAAGATTCGTAACGTTAACTTTCAATTCTGCCATTAGTCCTTAATCCTCCGTTCTACCCATTTTGATAACAGCGTCAACACTGTGATGAGAACCAAGTAGATTACTGCAACAATCGTCCAGACACGGAACCCTTCAAGGTTGCGTGCAATGATGATTTTTCCTGTCTGCGTCAGTTCGAGCAGACCGATAACCGAAAGAATCGAAGTATCCTTCAAGGTAATGATGAATTGATTGATAAATGAAGGTATCATGATTTTAATTCCCTGTGGCAAAACAACTTTGCGCATCGCTTTTCCAAACGGAAGGCCAAGACTCCTGGCGGCTTCCATCTGACCTGAATCAACGGCTTCGATTCCGCCTTTGACAAATGCAGCAATATATGCGCCTTCATTCAGCATCAACGTAATCACGCCCGCAACGAATGCCGGAATCTTGCTGCCGGTCAAACTTGGAATTCCGTTGTAAATGAACAGAGCCAGAACAATCAACGGCAATCCGCGGAAAATATAAATAACCGTTCCGGAAACTCCCTGGGCAATCCTGTTCGGGACAACACCCAGAAAACCAATCAGGATTCCGAACAACGTTGCACAGACAATTGAAATAACGGTAAGCTTGATCGTTTCGAGCAGACCGGAAGCGATCACACCGCCGTTTTCTTCAAGCAACCCTCTGATTGTATGACTGTTTGCAGCCTTTTCCTTTTTGGCATGCGCAGCCTTTTCGCCAGTGTAGCGTTCGATGATCTTGTCATACTCACCGTTCTTTTTAAGTTTAGCCAGTCCTTCATTGAACATTTTCATAAGTTCTTTGTTATGGCCTTTCTTGACTGCAAAACCGTAATCACCGACATTTGTCGACTTGGTTGCAATCTTGAGTCCCAAACCGGTTTTAACGCCGTAAGCCAGGACGGCGCTGTCTTCAAAGCATCCGGCCGAATTGCCGTTCTTGACATCATTGTACATGTTGTCAGAATCATCAAAAGTCACGACCTTAAAGCCGTACTTGTCCTTGACTGAATTGGCGTAATCGGCTCCGGAAGTCCCGGTTTTCACGGCAACTTTCTTTCCTTTCAGATCCCTTAAGGATTTAATGCCGCCCTTAGGGTTGACGCCCATGACAATTCCCGATGAATAATAAGGATCAGAAAAATCAAATTTAGCTTTGCGTTCGTCCGTGATCGACATTCCGGCAATTACGCCGTCCGCCTGACCGGAACTGACCGATTGAACGGCAGCATTGAATCCGACAGGACGAATCTTAATCTTGAAGCCTTCCTCTTTCGCAATCGCACGAATCAAATCCATGTCAATTCCGACGTATTTATTGTCCTCATTAGCATAGACAAATGGGGGAAAGGTAACATCAGTATCAATAACGTAAGTCTTTTCAGATGCCTGCGCGGTTGAAGACGGCTGGACCATGAATCCTATCATGAACAGCCCTAAAAAAGCACATAGCATTGAAACAATTTTTTTCATTAGCGAACTTCCCCTTCTCTAAAAAAATGGTATGAGTTCAGTATAGCATATCATTGTTACAAAATGCTACATTAAAGCCTTATAATCATTTTTTAACGATCCATGTAAACCGCTGTCTATTCATATTTGCGTAACTTTTGGCATCTTAAAAATTTTTCTTCTGAAAATCATCGAGCTTCTTTTTTGTGTCATTTATTAAATGCAGTGCAAAATCTTTGCATATTGCATGAAAAACACCGGATAACAAGACGTTACTTTTTGTGACATTCAAAAACCGTTTTGAAACTGTTTTTCCTGCAAGGAACTTTTGAAATTAATCATTTTCTTTCAAACTAACCTTGAGTTAATCTATGTATAATCTCCGACAAAAACAAACATCATCAGTCTTCATCAGACTGTGCGTTGATTTTAATTAGCCATTTCAAATTTCCCTTCAGAATCATCAATGCCGATTCTTTGATCATCGATTCTGTCAATTTCAATGAATTGATTGTCTGAAAGCCCCTCAACCAATTTATCAATCAATTGCGTTGATCCCTGTACCTGCATTTCGACTGTTCCGTCTGAAAGATTCTTAACCCATCCGGTCAGTCCGAGTTCGTTTGCAAGCATCGTCGCACTATACCTGAACCCCACACCCTGGACTTTTCCGTAAAAAATCAGATGGAGCCTTATTTTATCGCATTCCTGATATTTTACGCTGAATTTCTGCAAAACTGCCTTTTCCTTTTGAACCGGATCAGACAGTTGTTTAAACCAATTTTTAATTCCCTCAAACATTCTGATTACCTCGCTTTAGAAAAATACCATTGAAATTATCTCAATGCCAGCAAGCACGCTCAGGACTATGACGACTTTTTCCTTTATTTCCAGGCGTTTGCCGTATTCTTTTCTCGCATACGCATAAAGTGCCAGTCCTGGCAAATACAGTACGAACAATCCCAGTGCCTGCCAGTATCCGAACATCAAAAGCGCCCAGAGCTGCAGCACGACGACACCGATTCCAATCAGCAAGTTCCCGTATTCCCTGTGCTCGTAGCTGTATTTGATTTGATCAAAGCCGACAAAAAGATAGACGATAAAAATTGCTGAAGTTGCAATCGTATATGCATAATTATAAGCATCTTTCGTAAAATACAGCGATATCAAAAAGAACGTCTGCAAAATCGCACCAAAGATAAGCGCATTCTCAGGAGCACCGTGTTTGTTCTGCTTTCCGAAGACCTTCGGCAGCACCTCATCCCCTGCCAAAATCATCAGCGTTTCTCCCGGCAGAAGCGTCCAGGCGAGCCAGGCACCCAAAGTTGAAATTATGATTCCGCTGTTGACTGCAATGACCCCCCATGGCCCGACGACTTTCTGCATGACGTAGGACATTGCCGGTTGCGGACAGGATGCCAATTCATGGCGGCTCAGCACGCCATAAGGCAGCAGGGAAATCAGCATGTAGATTACAAGCAGGATGATCATTCCGATGATTGAGGCAATTCTGGCATCAGAAGGCTTTTCTGCCCTTTTTGAAAGAAGTGAGGCCCCTTCAAGTCCGTAAAACGCCCACACCATCACCATCAAGGATGATGAAATCTGCTTGAAAGCGCTTGCGGGCTGATATGTACCGGAAATAGCGCTGTCATTGACTTTTCCCCAAAAATCCGCTGTTAAGATTCCTGCTTTGAAACTGACTGCCATTACAACGATAAACAAGATCAAAGGTATGACTTTGGCGCAGGTCACGATTGCATTTATGAATGATGCGGATTTTATGCCGCGATTTACCAGAAAAGACAAAAACCACAGGATGAAAATCGAACTGACGATTTTTAAAAAGTTGCCCATTCCCTTTAATTCAGGCATGAAAAAACCGATTGCGCTCATCAGCATCATCGCATAGGCAACGTTGCCCATCCAGCCGGATATCCAATAGATCCAGCCCGACATGAATTCCCCCATTGGTCCGAAGCATTTGCCGGCATAGCCGAAAATCCCTGATTCGGATTGTTTTTGTCCCAAATTATTCAGCGAGGCAACCAGACAAACCGTCCCGGTACCGACGATCAGCCAGGCAATTAACGCCGGTCCTGGTGCCGCTGCCTTTGCCAAATCACTGCCAAGTCCAAAAATACCAGTGCCGATTGAAGAGCCGACAATGATGGTCGTCAAATCAAACTTTCCCAAACTTTGTTTACTTTTCATTACTACAGGCAAGACGGCCTAAAAGATCACAGGCCGTCTCGCCGCTCCTTTCCAAATATTTCAGTTTACTTGCGATCCGTCTGTCACGGGCATTTCATGACGTAAGATTCTGCCTGTTTCAGCTGACCGATTTCTTGATATTCTATATTATAC
Source organism: Ligilactobacillus sp. (assembly GCF_036846325.1). Taxonomy (NCBI): domain Bacteria; kingdom Bacillati; phylum Bacillota; class Bacilli; order Lactobacillales; family Lactobacillaceae; genus Ligilactobacillus; species Ligilactobacillus sp. Next base: position 68,692 of record NZ_DAIUCE010000001.1, read on the forward strand.
AAATATCCGGGAATAATTCCAATTTACCATTGACATTTTTTCGCTGTTTTTATATACTATAGAAGTTGATTGATTTATTGGGCATTCGCCAAATTGGTAAGGCAGTGGACTCTGAATCCATAATTTACAGGTTCGAACCCTGTATGCCCAATCTCTTTGATATTTTTAGAGTCAGGCTTGTGCCTGGCTTTTTTCGTATAGTCAGCTAAAAACAAGGCGTCGTCTCATCAACAACGCCTTGTTTTGCATATATGTCATTCATTTGCCGGATTTTCCTTGAATTTGATGCTTCCTTCCTCAAACCCTAGGACACTGTTCAGGACAATCGAAAAACTCCCTAAGAGCTGAGCATTTTCTGAATTTGTCATCCGCCTGACAGGGACATTTAAATTCAACGATTCACACACTTTCTTCAGTTTCTCGAAAATGTCGGGAATTTCTTCAAATAAAGGATAGTCATAATAAATGACCGTCGGATCGTATATCTGCGAAACATCATATGTCAGTACACTGAGATTTTTGACATAGTCGTCAAAAATCCTCTTCACATGCATGTCTCCTGCCTCATACATTGAAACAACATCCTGTCTTGTGACTGTCCTTCCCACTGCAGCGCAGACTCTTTTCATGACTGCATCATCTGAAAGAAAATCCTCAATCTTTCCGCCTTTAAGACTGATGTCAGTAATCCTCCCTATCTCACCGGTCCTCCCGTTTGCTCCGCGGTTCAGGAGACCGTTATAGACGACCCCTGCACCGACACCGCGATGAATGGAGATGGCCACAAGGCTTTGCGGGCTTTCAGTTCCGAAATCACGTTCATATACTGCCGAAAGGTTTGCTTCATTTTCCAGAAATACAGGAACTTCAAAGTCATTTTCAAATATTCCAGCAACGTCGATTCCCTTGAAGTCCATGAACGGCGAATCAACGATGCGGTTGTCATTGACAATTCCATGAATCGAAAAGCCTATGCCAAGCAGTCCGTTCAAGCTCCTGTCTGCCTTTTCCTCAAATCTGATTTTTTCCCTGATCTGCTCAATTATTTCGAAAATGTCAAGACCTTCTGCATTAATCCGCTCCTTCCGCAAGATTCTGCCGGAAAAACCGTTCTTCATTGCATCAACATAATTAAAGCCGAAGTCAAAGCTCATGATGTACCCGTAATCAGGATTGATTCTGAACAGATTTCGTCTGCGGCCACCGGCGCTTGTTGAATTTCCCTGACCTGTTTCAATGAAGTAACCACACTCGTTCAGTTCACTGTAAAGAGAAGAAACCGTTGCCTTGTTAAGATTAAGATATTCCGAAATTCCAACGCGTGAAGTTATTCCCAAATTAAAAACAGCCTTTAATACGGTTCTA
>NZ_DAIUCE010000002.1:0-21296 GCF_036846325.1 Ligilactobacillus sp.
AAATATTTTATATCTGAAAAAATCAAGCAAATCACCCCTGATGAGATTCAAAGCGTGAAATGTCTTTAAATGCTAATTTTTCGCCGCATCAGTGTCAGACGTTTCTGACGGAGCGCTTCGTATTCGTTGCAATCAATGTTTCCAAGATCAACCAGTTTCATTTCAATGCGGAAGAACGGGATTATCTTCGACTGGTTCATAAAAAGGAACACTGCCCAGCTCGTTCGAAAGAATTTCGGTCAGGCTTGATTTTCCTGAACCGATGATGCCGGCTAATGTAATCATTTTAATCGACTCCTTTGTTTTGAGTACCAACTAATGTTACAGTGTTTGCGCACAATGTGCAAGTTGGTTTGAGAAAGGACGAATGTCCGTTAAATTACGTGATTAACGTTTTTTTTTAAATTCACAGCAAGTCTATTGGAGCAAAACACGAACGTTATACTGCATTTCAGGTTAGAATTTGCTAAAATAGTTCGATTTTACTTTGACATGCTCGTTCCTTTTTGTTATGCTTGAATCAATTGGGAGGTATCGCAACATGAGTAACGAAATCAGTCTTGTAATGGGCAGTTCCTCTGATTGGAGCACGATGAAGGAAGCTGCCAGTATTTTGGATGAATTCGGCGTTAAATATGATAAAGCAGTAATTTCAGCACACAGAATGCCGCAGGAGATGTTTGAATTCGCACAAGGTGCGGTTTCTGCAGGCATAAAAGTCATTATTGCCGGAGCCGGCGGTGCGGCTCACTTGCCTGGAATGATTGCTGCCAATACCGTTTTGCCGGTTATTGGCGTTCCAGTGCAGTCGCATGCTTTAAGCGGGATGGATTCATTATTGTCGATTGTGCAAATGCCGGCAGGCGTACCTGTTGCTACGACGGCTATCGGCGTTTCAGGCGCCAGGAATGCTGCTTTGTTGGCTTTGGAAATTCTCGGCACGACAAACCCGAGAATTCAGCTTAAAATGACCGAGTATCGTAAACAAATGCACGACAAGGCTGCGGAAAGCGGTGATCAGCTTGTCTGAACTCATTGAGCAGGGTAAGACGATTGGAATCATCGGGGGAGGACAACTCGGACAAATGCTGACTTTTGCTGCCAAACAGGCTGGAATGAGAGTGGTTATTTTAGATCCTGATCCTGACTGCTCGGCTGCGCAGGCGGCTGATTCAAGCATTGTGGCAGAATACTCCGATAAAAGGGCAATTGAAGAATTGGCAGGACGCAGCGATGTCTTGACTTATGAATTCGAAAACGTTGATTTGGAAGCTTTGGAAGACGTTTCCGATAAGGTTTTGATTCCTCAGGGGACGGAGCTCTTGAGAATTACCAAAGATCGACTTCGCGAGAAGACTTTTCTTAAAGAGCATGGACTGCAAGTCGCTCCGTTTGCTCCTGTTTCCTGCAAAGAAGATCTTGTCTCTGCCGTTGAAGAGATTGGTTATCCGAGCATCTTAAAAACTTGTGAAGGCGGATATGACGGTAAATCGCAATTGGTTTTGCGTAATCATGAAGATTTGAAAGATGCTGCTGAACTGCTTGAACAGGGAAGATGCATTCTTGAAGGATGGGTCAGATTCACGATGGAATGCTCAGTGATGGTTGCGCGCAACATTGACGGTGCAGTTTCTGTATTTCCGGTGAGCGAAAATATTCATCGCAATCAGATCTTGCATGAAAGCATCGTTCCTGCCAGAATGAGCGATGAACTGCAGGCAAATGCAAGGAAAATGGCTGAAAAAATTGCAAATTCACTGAATCTTTGCGGAATTTTGGGCGTTGAGATGTTTGTTGGTTCTGACGGCCGCTTATATGTCAATGAACTTGCACCGCGTCCGCACAATTCCGGACATTATTCAATCGAAGCATGTAATTTCTCTCAATTTGCGGTTCATAATCGTGCTATTTGCAACTGGCCGATGCCGAAAATTGATTTGCTCAGTCCGGTTGTGATGGTCAATATTCTGGGACAGCACGTTGACGGATGCAAAAAACTTGTTTTAAAGAAGCCGCAATGGCATTTCCATGATTACGGCAAGGGCGAAGTTCGCGTTGACCGCAAGATGGGGCATGTTACAATTTTAACTGATGATATTGAAAAAACACTTGCTGAAGTGGAAGAGACTTCAGTTTGGGATTAATCAAAGGAGCAAAAAAGAATGATTTCACGATATACGCGTCCGGAAATGGCCGAAATCTGGACAGATGACAAAAAGTATGAATGCTGGCTTGCCGTTGAGCTTGCCGCTGACGAAGCCTGGTCTGAACTTGGTCACATCCCGGCAGAAGACGTCGAGAAACTTAAAAAGAATGCCAAATTTAACGTTGAGCGCATTCAGGAAATCGAAGCTGTTACTCACCACGACGTGATTGCTTTCACGCGTTGCGTATCTGAGTCTTTGGGCGATGAGAAAAAATGGGTTCACTATGGCTTGACAAGTACTGATGTCGTTGATACGGCCTATGGCTATCAACTGAAGCAGGCAAACGATATCTTGCGTCAGGATTTGAAGGATTTTACGCAGATTGTTGCCGATCAGGCCAGGAAATACAAGCACACGGTCATGATGGGGCGCACGCATGGCGTTCATGCCGAACCGACGACGTTTGGGTTGAAGCTTGCTCGCTGGTATTCTGAAATGAAACGCAACATGGAACGTTTCGAACATGCTGCAAGAGGTGTTGAAGCCGGTAAAATAAGCGGTGCCGTAGGAACGTTTGCAAACATTGATCCGTTTGTTGAAAAATATGTTTGCGAAAAGCTTGGCATTCGTGCACAGGAAATTTCCAGTCAGGTTCTTCCGCGTGATCTTCATGCCGAATATCTGGGCTGTCTTGCGCTCATTGCGACAAGTCTTGAAGAATTTGCGACGGAAATTCGCGGTTTGCAAAAATCAGAATGCCGCGAAGTTGAAGAACACTTTGCGAAGGGGCAAAAAGGTTCTTCAGCCATGCCGCATAAGCGTAATCCAATCGGATCGGAAAATATCTGCGGGTTGGCACGCGTTTGCCGCGGACATATGGTGACTGCATATGAAGACGTTGCTTTGTGGCATGAACGCGATATTTCTCATTCCAGTGCAGAACGCATCATCTTGCCGGATACAACGATTCTGATTGATTATATGCTGCACCGTTTTGGTAATATTTTGAAGAACCTGACAGTTTTCCCTGAAAACATGAAACGCAACATGAACCGGACATTTGGCTTGATTTACAGTGGTCGCGTTTTGCTGAAGTTGATCGATACAGGAATGAGTCGCGAAGATGCTTATGATTTGATTCAGCCGTATACGGCAAAATCATGGGATGAACAGGTTCCTTTCCGTCCGTTGCTTGAAGCTGATCCGACTATTTCATCTCGTCTTACGAAAGAAGACCTTGATGATGCGTTTGATTATCATTGGCATTTGCGTCATGTTGATGATATTTTTGAACGTGTTGGGTTATCAGATTAGAAAATGAAGATTTAGAAGCCGAAATATCAATTTCGGCTTTTTTTGTGAGTAATTTAGTTGGATTTTAGGAAAATCAGAAATAGAAATGGTATTTTGTTGTATAATTGTAATTGATTAAAAAGGAATGAGGTGTTGAAAATGGCATTCTTATGCATTGACATTGGCGGTACGCTTATCAAGTACGGACTGCTGAGTGAGAGCGGCAAGCTTCTTTCAAGGGACAAGGTTGAAACTCCGAAAAATCTGAATGATTTTAAATTATTGCTGCGGTCCTTTGTTGACAGTCATCGTCAAAGGATTAACGGCATAGCGCTTTGTGCACCGGCGATGATCATTTACGATGAAAAGACCTTTTACAATTGCGAGGGCCTGCCGTTTATCAACGGGATTTCAATGAAGGAAATTTTCGGCCCTGCGAACAGGGATCTGCCCGTTACGGTTGAAAATGAAGGGATGGCCGCAACGACCGCAGAACTTTGGAACGGCTCGTTGAAGGGAATTGACAGCGGAATTCTGCTGACGCTTGGCAGCGGCGTAACCGGAGGATTCGTCGTTAACGGAGAACTGGTCCGCGGTGCGCATCATCAGGCCGGCCTGTTTTCGTTGATTCGGGATGAACTGAATGTTCGTGGAACTCAGGGACTGGTTCGCTCAAATTGTTCTGCCGTTAATATGATCAGGGCGATTAACCGTGTTGCGGGAAATGAAGATGAACTGGATGGCATTGCCGCATTTGAAAGAATCAAGTCGGGCGACAGGAATGCCCGGGACATTTTTGCTCAGTTCTGCAAGAATATCGCACAGCTTCTCTTTAACATGCAATTGACAATGGATGTTCAGCGCTTTGTCATTGGCGGTGGCATCAGCAACGAGGAAATCGTGCTCAAGACGATCAAGCAAAAGTATACTGAAGTTGTTTCTGAATTTCCACAAGCACAGCAGGTGTTGGTTTATCCCGAAATGGTTAAATCAGAATATAGCAACGGAACCGTCCTTTACGGCGCCTTTTACAGCTATATGCAGCAGATGAACGGAGAAATCAGGCAGAAAACCGAAAAAGGACAGGAATAAGTTTTAAAGCGGGCTTTTTGAAGCTCGTTTTTTTAGTATTGTCCAAACAAAAATACCCTTCAAGCATTATGCTTAAAGGGTATTTGTCAAATTCGAGTCGGAAGCGTTTTTTAGACGATGGTATCAGGAGACTCTTTGGTTTTTCTGAATTTAACGACCGTCAGGAAGACGATGAACCAAACCAATGCTCCGACAGCAGGAATGACATTTTCCTTATTGAGAAACATCGTGATGAAGACAAACGAGAAGAATGCAATCGTCAACGGATTCAAAATTCTATATGCCGGCATCTTGAATCCTTCTTCCATAAAGTCACTTGACTGGCGATAGCGATAATGGGCAATCATTGTCAGGATGCAAACAAGAATATAGATGTCGCCGCAAATCGAAGCAACAATCGAGAAGGCTGCCGATAAAGCCTTGAAAGCACTGAGCACAGGCCCGAACAGCATCAGGCAAGCTGAGAACAAAACGGCATATGACGGGATGCCTGATTTCGAAACATGCCGTAATTTCGAAAGGACTCTGGAATCGGATTCTACGGAAAGCTGATACAAGTGACGCCCCGAAGAAAAAATGGCCGAATTGAGGGCTGAGATTGCGGCAACTATTACCACGAAATTAATTGTCTGTGATGCAGCCGGCATTCCTGCGATTTGGAAGACTTGAACGAAAGGACTGCTTGACTGTGAAATCTGCTGCCAAGGGGTAATAGCCATGATTACGAACAGGGCACCGATATAAAAGATCAAGATTCTGAAAACGACCTGTTTCACGGCAAGGGGAAGAACCTGACGCGGATTCTTCGTTTCGGCAGTCGTGATGCCGATGAATTCCATTCCTTCGAATGAGAAGAAAACCATCGGGAAGGCATTGAGAAATTCACGGAATCCATGCGGGAACGCCGTATAGTTATTTGTAAGATTGCCGAGCCCGGCAGAAGTTCCGACGGGATTTTCATGATGAATTGCAATCATTCAAATACCAACAAGTATCAAGGAAATGATGGCGATGATTTTAATGGTTGAAAGAATGCTTTCGGTTTTTCCGAAAAAACGAACGATGCTCAAATTGATGATTGTCAAGATTCCAAGAATCAAAATTTCAAGCAGCCATGCGGGAACGTTCGGAATCCATAAGCGAATGTATGTGGCAATCGCAATCAATTCGGCCATTCCTGCGAGAATCAAAGTCATCCAATAGCTCCACTCTGCGAATTTTCCAAAGTCAGCACCCAGATATTGATGAATGAATGCGACAAAAGTATGCCGGCTTGGATCCTTATACATCATTTCGCCAATGGCCCTCATCATTACTGAAAAGAACAATCCGACGACAAGATAAACCAGAAGGATTGACGGACCTGTTCGGTGAATCGTCTGCCCGGCACCAAGAAACAGGCCGGTTCCGATTGCGCCGCCCAGTGCAATCATCTGAACGTTGAAATTGGTCAGCTCGCGTCTGGTACCGTCTTTATTAATTTGCTCCATAAGAATACCTCCAAATATTAATGACTTTTGAGATAACGCCTGCGATACAAATTAAAATTATTCTGCATTGTTCACATCCCTTAGTAATTGCGGAAGGTTTTGTAACACGGAAATAAGGCTGATAACCGGTAATTGTGTTGGGTTCTCCGTTTTTTACTGGATTGCCTGTATTTTAAAGCTTGAAAAGCTGTTTGTCAAATGGTTTTGTAATAAAAAATTAATTTGGTGTTAATAAATGTGACATGAGAGAAAATCTGAAGTTATCTGTGGAGGAATGATGATTGCTTTTAAATGTTAAAGTTCGCTTTTGCAACGTTTTGAAAGTTATTTTAAATTGGTTGCGGGACATATTTCGTAATTCACTGATAAAAAGCGAAAATATAGCTTGATAGTTCGTGAAAAACTCTTGACGAAAGCCTGAATTATTGTTAATCTTAAAACGTAAATTAACGAATGTTTCTCAGTCGTATTCGTTGGTAAATTCGCTTTTTAAAGGAGACCTTATGTTATCATGGCAAAATTGATTTATGAAGGCAAGGCCAAGCAAATGTGGAGCACGGATGATCCCGAAGTCTTACGCGTGGTTTACATGGATCAGGCAACAGCGTTGAATGGAAAGAAAAAGGATCAAATCAATGGCAAGGGAATCGTCAATAATGAAATTTCATCGCTTGTTTTCCAGTATCTGATGAAAAAGGGCGTTGAAACTCATTTCATTAAGAAGCTTTCTGAAACTGAAGAATTGGTCAAAAAAGTTGAAATCGTTCCGCTCGAAATGGTTACCAGAAACGTGTCTGCAGGGCATTTTGCCACGCGCTTCGGGGTTGAAGAGGGCATCGGCTTCGAAACACCTGTTGAAGAGACATATTACAAGAGCGACGAATTGGACGATCCTTTTATCAACGAATCACAGTCTTTGGCATTGAAAATCGTTAAAAAAGAAGAACTTGATGCGATGTGGGATATTTCCCGGCGCGTGAACGAAATTTTGACTGACTTGTTTGACCGGATGGGACTTATTCTGGTTGATTTCAAACTTGAATTCGGGCGCTTGTCAGACGGCCACATTGTTTTAGCTGATGAATTTTCGCCTGATAATTGTCGTTTGTGGGACAAACAGACGCGCGCCCACATGGATAAGGACGTTTATCGGCGAGATCTCGGCGATCTCACGTCAGTATATGAAGAAGTTCTTCGTCGCTTAAAGAATGAATTATCCAAGGAGGAAGCATAAAAATGGTCAACGTACGCATCTATGTCACATATAAGGAATCTGTTTTCGATCCGCAGGGGGATACGATCAAGAATGCGATTCATGCTCTTGGACATGATGAAGTCGAAAACGTCAAGGTCGGCAAGTTCTTTGACGTTGTAATCAATCCTGAAAAGAAGGACGTTGAAACTTCGGTCAGGGAAATTTCCGAAGAACTGCTTGTGAACTTTAATCTTGAAACGTATCGCTATGAAGTTCTGGGAGGTCTTGATTAATGAAAATTGCAGTTGTAGTCTTCCCTGGATCAAACTGTGACATTGATATCTACGAGGCATTGCATACGGTTTGCGGTGCAGACGTTGAATACGTGTCGCATAAACGTGACAATTTGGACGGTTTTGATGCAGTCATGCTTCCGGGGGGATTTTCATATGGTGATTATTTGCGTTGCGGTGCGATTGCTCGTTTTGCAAACATCATGCCCGCAATCGTAAAAATGGCTGATGAAGGCAAACCCGTATTTGGTACGTGCAACGGATTCCAGATTTTGACTGAAGCCGGTTTGCTGCCGGGAGCGCTCAAACAAAATGACAGTTTGAAGTTTGTCTGCAAGACGGTTGAACTTCAAGTCGAGAACAACAAGACGCCGTTTACGACAAAGTATGGTGAAAAAGAGCATGTCAGGCTGCCGATTGCGCATGCTGACGGAAGTTATTATGCGGATGACGAAACGTTACGGAAACTGGAGGAGAACAATCAGGTTGTTTTTCGCTATGTTGACGAAAATCCGAATGGCTCGTTGCATGACATCGCCGGTGTATGCAACGAGCGCGGCAACGTTTTAGGCATGATGCCGCACCCGGAACGTGCCGTTGAGGCGTTGCTCGGAAACACTGACGGATTGAGACTGTTTCAATCCTTGCTTGAAAACGGAACGGTAAAAACGGAGGTTGCAAACTGATGGCTGAAATGTCCCCAGAAGAAATCAAAGAAAAAAAACCATATCTTGATTGGAGTTTGACGGAGCGCGAATATGATTTCATTTGCGAAAAGCTGCTGCACCGCTTGCCCAACTACACTGAAACGGGTTTGTTTTCGGTTATGTGGAGTGAGCATTGCTCATATAAAAAGTCAAAACCGGTACTGCGTCTGTTTCCTAACAGGAATGAACGAGTTCTGCAAGGACCGGGTGAAGGTGCAGGCATTATTGATATTGGTGATAATCAGGCAGTTGTTTTCAAAGCTGAAAGTCATAATCACCCTTCAGCAGTTGAACCGTATGAAGGCGCTGCAACAGGTGTAGGCGGAATTCTACGCGACATCTTCAGCATGGGAGCTCGTCCGATTGCATCGCTTGATTCTTTGCACTTCGGCGAAATCGATCGTCCAAGGACAAAGTATCTGATCAACGAAGTCGTTGCCGGCATCGGTGGGTACGGCAACTGTATGGGAATTCCGACGATTGCCGGTGAAATGACATTTGATGAGTGCTATACGGGCAATTGCCTTGTCAATGCAATGAGCGTTGGCTTGATGGATCAGGCAGATATGCAGAAAGGTCGGGCTTCAGGGGTCGGAAACGCAGTCATTTATGTTGGTGCAAAAACGGGACGTGACGGTATTCATGGCGCGACGTTTGCCTCTGCTGATTTTGACGATGAAAAGGAGACTCAGCGTTCAGCTGTTCAGGTCGGCAATCCGTTTATGGAAAAGCTTTTGATGGAAGCTTGTCTTGAGTTGACTCATGATCATGCGGATTGGCTTGTCGGAATTCAGGACATGGGTGCTGCAGGTATCGTATCCTCCTCTTGTGAGATGGCTTCAAAGGCTGATTCCGGCATGGAACTTGATTTGGATTTTGTTCCGCAGCGCGAAACGAACATGTCTGCATATGAAATCATGCTTTCTGAATCTCAGGAACGCATGTTGCTTTGCGTTCGCAAGGGACATGAAGAAAATGTCATCAAACTTTTCAAGGAATATGATCTTGAGGCCGTTGTCATCGGTCGCGTTACGGAAGGTCATCAATACGTGTTGCGTCATCACGGTGAAATCGTTACCGATATTCCGGTATCCAGTTTGACGGAAGACGTTTTGGAAGAACCAAGCGAAGAACGTATTCCGCAACGTATTCTTGACGCAAAGAAGGCGCCTGAATATGTTCCTGCCGTTGAAGATGCAAATGAGATGCTCAGGAAAATCCTGGCACAACCAACAATTGCTTCTAAGGAAATGTTTACTCAAACATATGATTCGCAGGTCAGAACTTCAACCGTTGTCGGTCCCGGATCAGATTCCGGTGTACTGCGCGTGCGCGGAACAAAGAAAGGACTTGCCATGACGACTGATGGAAACGGGCGTTTTGTTTACCTTGATCCGAAGGTCGGCGGCAAGCGTGCCGTTGCAGAGGCATGCGCAAACATCGTTTCATCCGGTGCGCTTCCGCTTGGAATGACTGATTGCCTGAATTATGGTGACCCTAACGTTCCGGAAATTTACTGGGAACTTCATCAATCGGTCGAAGGTATGGCAGAAGCATGCAAAGTGTTTGATACACCTGTTATTTCAGGCAATGTCAGTCTTTACAACGAAAACAACGGTGAAGCCATTTACGGGACGCCGATGGTCGGAATGGTCGGCTTGATCAAGGACATCAGGAATGTGATTCCTTCGTTCGTTCAAGAAGAAGGAGACATCGCATACCTGGTAGGCGATAAGACCGGCAATGATTTTGCCGGATCGGAAATTCAGAAGATGCTGACCGGAAAAATCAACGGGTCCTTGAACGATTTTGATCTTGAACACATGAATCTTTACATGAGAAATCTGTTGAATGCGATGGAACAGGGACTCGTTCAAAGCTCACATGATGCCAGCGAAGGCGGTTTGGCCGTTTCGATGGCAGAAACGGTCTTTGGAACCGAGTTGGGATTGGAACTTGATCTTAATTTAACAAAGGCGCAGCTGTTCAGTGAAACGCCTGGACGGTTCATTGTTACGGTTGCACCGGAAAATGCAGCGGCATTTGAAGGAATTCTTGGCGATGATGCTGTAAGAATCGGCGTCGTCACGGCCGAACATGAGATTAAGGCAGAGCTTGCTGACGGCAGGCTTGACGTTTCTGCCGGTGAAGCACAAAAGATTTGGGAGGAAGCAGTACCGTGCCTTATGAAATCAAAGGATTAAACGAAGAATGCGGTGTTTTTGGGGTTTTTGGATCACAGGAAGCTGCCCATATGACATACTTCGGGCTTCACAGCCTGCAGCATCGCGGTCAGGAGGGTGCAGGCATCGTTTCAAGCGATGGGATCAGACTTCGTCAGTATCGCAATCGAGGCCTGTTGTCAGAAGTTTTTGCGAACCCGCAGGATCTTGAGCGTTTGGAAGGGACAAGCGCAATCGGACATGTTCGTTATGGAACAAGCGGCAATAATTCGATTGCAAACGTTCAGCCGTTTCTGTTTCATTTCCATGACGGTGACGTTGCCTTGGCACATAATGGAAATTTGACCAATGCCAAAAGCCTTAAGCAAAAACTTGAAGATGAAGGTGCTGTTTTTCAATCGAATTCTGATACTGAAATTTTGATACATTTAATCAGGCAGAAACAGGACCTTGATTTCATTGATGCGTTAAAGGCAAGCTTGAATGAGATTCATGGAGGATTTGCCTTCGTTATTTTGCGCAAGGATCAATTGATTGCGGCACTTGATCCGAACGGATTCAGACCCCTTTGCATCGGGCGTCTTTCAGACGGAGGGTACGTCGTTGCAAGTGAAACATGCGCGTTGGATATGGTCGGAGCTGAGTTTGTCAGGGACGTGCTTCCGGGAGAACTGATCATCATTGATGAAAACGGCCTTCGAATTGAACATTTTACGACAGATACGGAATTGGCCATCTGCTCAATGGAATACATCTACTTTGCGCGTCCTGACTCCATTATTCACGGAGTAACCGTTCATAATGCGAGAAAGCGGATGGGAAGACTGCTTGCAAAGGAGCAGCCGGTTGACTGCGACATGGTCATCGGCGTTCCGAATTCATCGCTTTCAGCGGCTTCAGGTTTTGCAGAGGAAGCAGGACTGCCGTATGAAATGGGACTCATTAAAAACCAATATGTTGCCAGGACGTTTATTCAGCCAACGCAGGAATTGCGGGAGCGCGGCGTTAAAATGAAGCTTTCAGCCGTTCGCGGCGTTGTAGAAGGAAAGAGAGTCGCAATCATTGATGATTCGATTGTTCGCGGGACAACGTCGATGCAAATTGTCAGAATGCTCAAGGAGGCGGGCGCAAAAGAGGTTCATATGCGTATCGCTTCACCTCCGCTTAAATTTCCTTGCTTCTATGGAATCGATATTTCGACGCGTTCCGAATTAATGGCTGCGAACTACAGCATTGATGAAATGTGCAAGATGATTGGTGCTGATTCGCTCGGCTTTTTGAGCGTTGAAAGCTTAATCGAAGCAATCAATCTTCCTGACGCGGGCAACGCTCCTAACGGCGGCCTGACCGTTGCTTATTTTGACGGAAAATATCCAACGCCGCTTTATGATTATGAAGAAGGCTATCTGGCCTCGTTAAACAAGCAGCATCAACGAGAGGAGAAACAGCAATGAGTCGATATGCTGATGCCGGTGTTGACGTCAACGCCGGATATGAACTTGTACGCCAAATCAAAGACAACGTTAAATCAACTTCACGTCCTGGCGTGATGGGAGGACTTGGAAGTTTTGGCGGAATGTTTGATCTTTCAGAATTGAATTTGAAGAATCCCGTACTTGTTTCCGGTACCGATGGGGTCGGAACAAAGCTGATGATCGCACAGAAAATGGATAAACATGACACGATCGGGATTGACTGCGTGGCAATGTGTGTGAATGATATTCTGGCCCAAGGTGCAGAGCCGCTGTATTTTTTAGACTATATAGCAACCGGAAAGAATAGGCCTGAGAAAATGGCGCAGATTGTTGCGGGCGTTGCCGAAGGTTGTCGTCAGGCGGGATGTGCTCTCATTGGTGGCGAAACGGCTGAAATGCCGGACATGTACGATGAAGACGAATATGATCTGGCAGGGTACTCAACCGGTGCTGCCGAAAAGGAAAGCCTTTTGACGTCTGACCAGCCGAAAGCAGGAGATGTCTTGATCGGGCTTCCGTCAAGCGGACTCCATTCAAACGGTTTTTCTTTGGTTCGCCAAATTCTTTTCAAAGATCATGATGTCAAGTTGGAGGACAAACCTGCCGAACTGGAAGGAAAAACCGTCGGAGAGGCAATTCTCTCACCGACCAGAATTTACGTTAAGGCAGTTTTGCCATTAATCAGACGAGGATTGGTTGATGGAGTTAGTCATATCACTGGCGGGGGATTGATTGAAAATCTTCCGCGGATGTATTCTGATGATCTTCAGGCTGAAATCATGCTTGGTTCATGGGATGTCCTGCCCGTGTTCAGATATCTTCAGAAAATGGGCGAACTTGGCGAAGACGACATGCACGAAACGTTTAACCTGGGGTTAGGGATGATTTTGGCCGTCAAACCCGAAAACGTTGATGCTCTTGTCGGGTTGCTTGAAGATGAAAACGAATCCTGGTATAAGGTCGGCCAATTGAAAAAACGTCCAGACGGCGAAGAAAAGATTATTTTCAGGTAAGGGGAAGAATTATGAAAATCGCAATTTTGGCTTCCGGAAACGGAACTAATTTTCAAGCCTTGGCTGAAAAATTTCAGTCAGGTGAAATTCCCGGTGAACTGGCGTTGCTTTTTTGCGATCATCCTGATGCTCACGTGGTTGAACGCGCAAGAAAACTCAACGTTCCGTATGAATCTTTTACGGTAAGGGAATGCGGCGGAAAGACGCCGTATGAAGAAAGACTTTTAGATTTGCTTAAGGGTAGTAAAATAGATTTCCTGATTTTAGCGGGATACATGCGCGTAATCGGTGCAGAGATTATCAAAGCGTTTGAAAACAGCATTATTAATCTTCATCCTGCTTATCTGCCGGAATATCCCGGACTTCATTCGATTGAGAGGGCTTTTGAAGATCATGTTCAAAACGGCAGAACAGAAACCGGTGTAACCGTTCATTATGTTGATTGCGGACTTGATTCGGGTCCGATTATCGCACAGCGTCACGTTCCGATTTATGATGAGGACACTGTCGATGAATTGGAAGCAAGGGTTCATGAATGCGAGCACATTTTATTTCCGCAGACGATCAAAAGAGTATTAAGTGACAGAATTGCATACGAGAAAGGAAGTAATTAAAACATGAGACGAGCACTTGTCAGTGTTTCCGATAAAAATGATCTGGTACCTTTCGTAAAGGGACTGGTTGAAAATGATTTTGAAATCATTTCAACAGGTGGGACAAAAAAGGTTCTTGATGAAGCAGGAATCAAAACTATTTCGGTCGAGGACGTTACCGGTTTTCCTGAAATCTTGGATGGTCGTGTCAAAACGCTCAACCCGTATATTCATGGAGGGCTGCTCGGACGGCGAGATGTTCCCGAACACGTTGAGACAATGAAGAAACTCAAGATTCATCCGATTGATTTGGTTTGTGTCAACTTGTATCCTTTCAAGCAGACGATTGAAAAACCTGATTGCACGCTGGCCGATGCGATTGAAAACATCGACATCGGCGGCCCGAGCATGGTTCGCTCTGCAGCCAAGAATTATCACGACGTTACGATTGTGGTTGACAAGGCGGATTATCAAACGGTGTTGGACGAATTTAACGAAAACGGCAAAACGACGCTTGAAACACGGGCAAAATTGGCTGCCAAGGCATTCAGACACACCGCCGCTTACGATGCGCTCATTTCACAATACCTGTCTGAAAAAGTCGGAGTTGAGGCACCTGAAAAGCTTACTTTGACGTATGAACTCGAAGATACGATGCGTTATGGCGAGAACTCCCATCAACGTGCCTGGTTTTATCAGGATGCATTGCCGAAGAAATATGCCGTTTCAAGCGCAAAACAGCTTCACGGAAAGAAACTTTCTTATAACAACATCAAGGATGCGGATGCGGCAATCAGAATTGCGCGTGAATTCAACGAACCGACCGTTGTTGCTTTGAAACACATGAATCCGTGCGGAATCGGACGTGCTGATAATATTGAAGAAGCCTGGGATCGTGCCTATGCTGCTGATCCGATTTCTATTTTCGGCGGAATTATCGTCTTGAATCGCAAAGTCGATCTTAAAACGGCTGAAAAGATGCATGAACTTTTCTTGGAAATCATTATTGCTCCTGGATATGATGACGAGGCTTTTGAAGTTTTGGCAAAAAAGAAGAACATCCGTCTGTTGCAGCTTGATTTTGAAAATAAAGATGAAAAGACTCGCTTTGAAACGGTTTCGATTATGGGCGGACTTTTGATGCAGGAGCAGGATGTCATCGAGGAAAATGCATCTGAATGGAAGGTCGTAACTAAGAACAAGCCGACGAAAGAACAGCTTGAAGCATTGATGTTTGCCTGGAAGGCCGTTAAGCATACGAAGTCAAATGCAATCGTCATCGCTGACGACAAGCAGACGCTCGGAATCGGTGCAGGACAGCCGAATCGCATCGATTCAACGAAAATTGCCATCAAGCATGCAGGTGACAAGATTACTGATGCTGCCGTGATGGCATCCGATGCGTTCTTCCCGATGGATGATTGCGTTCAATATGCTGCAGAACACGGCATCAAGGCAATCGTTCATCCTGGCGGTTCGATTCGTGATCAAGATTCCGTTGATATGGCCGACAAGTACGGCATCACGATGGTCATGACGGGTATTCGTCACTTCAGACACTAGGATTTTAGGTGATAATTGATGAAAGATAATCTGAATTTGTTAGTCGTAGGTTCCGGTGGACGTGAACATGCGATTGCCAGGAAACTGCTTGAAAGTCCGCATGTTGCGCATGTCTACGTTGCACCGGGAAACATCGGAATGGAAAGCGAAGGCATTTCAACGGTTGCAATCGAAGAAACCGATTTTGACGCTTTGAAGGGGTTTGCTTATGACCACGAAATTGAATGGACTTTTGTCGGTCCGGAAGATGCTCTTTGTGCCGGCATCGTTGATTCGTTCAGAAAAGACGGCTTGAAGATCTTTGGGCCTGACAGGGAAGCTGCGCGTCTTGAAGGATCGAAGGATTTTGCCTTGGAATTTATGGAGGAGCATCATGTTCCTACCGCAAAATACAGTACGTTCCGTTCATCAGAAGATGCAATCAGCGGCTTGGAAAAATTTGAAGAACCGGTTGTTATCAAGGCTGACGGGCTTGCCGGCGGCAAGGGCGTCGTTATTGCCAGGACGAAGGCAGAAGCTGAAGAAGAAATTAGGATGATGTTCAGGAAGGGGCAGGAGCAGATCGTTTTGGAAGAATTTCTTTCCGGTGACGAATATTCAATGTTTGTCGTGATCGGCGAAGAAGATTATCGCATTCTTCCGATGGCACAGGATCACAAGCGGGCATATGACCGCGACGAAGGGCCGAACACGGGTGGCATGGGAGCCTACAGTCCTTTGCCTCAGCTTTCCGAATCAGACTATGAACGAATGGTCGAAGAGGTCGTCGAACCGACCATCAATGGTTTGCGTAAAGCAGAATTCAATTATATCGGCCTGATTTACATCGGGATGATTTTAACGGAGCAGGGGCCAAAAGTAATTGAGTACAACGTCCGACTGGGCGATCCTGAAACGCAAGTGGTTTTGCCCCGCATCAAGTCCGATTTCACCGAGTTAATTGATGCGGCCGTTAACGGCAGGCCTCTTCCGGAAGTCAAGCAAACGGAAAATGCCGTCTTGGGCGTTGTTTTGGCTGCTGAAGGCTATCCGAAATCTCCTGCTAAAGGCCAGAAATTGCCTGAGCTTGAAGAGTCAGGCGATATTTCAATTGATTACGCAAACGTTGCGGGCGAATTTCCAAATGTTACCGCGAATGGCGGGCGTTTGCTGACGGCAATTGCGACTGCTGACACGATTGAAGATGCTCAGCAGAGGATTTATCTTTATCTTGGAGAGCATGAATTTGACAAGTGCTTTTATCGTAAGGACATTGGCTATAAGGCAACGGGAAAAAGGTTTTAAAGATATTTTGCAGGCGGGCTCGGTTGATGCTGAGTCCGCTTTTTGTTCCCGGAATCTCGGTCATTTATGGCCGAGTAGTTCACGTGCAATTAATTATCTAAAGGCGTATAATCAATGTATGCAATTAATTTATCATGAAAGTTGAGGAAGCTGTAATGGCTGAACTATTAAGGTTTTATAATGATTTTCAACCAAGTCACTATGATTTGTATATTGACATCAATCGTTCGAAGAAAACGATTGCCGGCAGAACAACGATTGTTGGCGAGGCCAAAAAGACCGATATTGCAATTCATCAGAAGTATTTGAATGTCAAGAACGTTAAGGCAAACGGAAAAAAGGCGGAATTTAAGGTCGATGATGCAAACGATGCGATTTTGATCAAGCTTGAAAATGCAGGGAAAACAGAGCTTTTCATCGAATATGATGCCAGACTTACCGACACGATGATGGGAATTTACCCATCATACTATGAAGTCGATGGTCAAAAAAAGCAGATTATCGGTACTCAATTCGAAACGAACGCTGCTCGTCAGGCATTTCCCTGCGTTGACGAACCGGAAGCAAAGGCAACGTTTTCGCTTGCGCTTAAATATGATGAGCATGAAGGCGAAACAACCTTGAGCAACATGCCGGAAATCAAATGCGAAGACGGTGTCCATTATTTTCAGGAAACCGTCCGCATGTCTACATACCTTGTGGCATTTGCCTTTGGCGAACTGCAAGGCAAGCTGACGGAGACGAAAAGCGGCGTCAAGATCGGTGTCTTTGGAACAAAAGCACATAAATCGAAGGAACTTGATTTTGCTTTGGACATTGCCAGGCGATCAATCGAATTTTATGAAGATTACTATCAAACGCCGTATCCATTGCCTCATTCCTGGCAGTTGGCACTGCCTGACTTTTCAGCAGGTGCGATGGAAAACTGGGGACTTGTTACTTATCGCGAAGTCTATTTGATGGTTGATCCAGAACACACGGCCTTGGATCAGAAAAAGCTTGTTGCGACCGTCATTGCGCATGAGCTTGCCCATCAATGGTTCGGAGACCTTGTCACGATGAAGTGGTGGGATGACCTGTGGCTGAATGAAAGCTTCGCCAACATGATGGAATACGTTGCCGTTGATGCACTTGAACCGGATTGGAATATCTGGGAAATGTTCCAGACGTCAGAAGCGGCTGCGGCACTTTTGCGCGATGCAACCGACGGTGTTCAGTCCGTCCATGTCGAAGTCAACGACCCTGCTGAAATCGATACGCTTTTTGACGGTGCAATCGTTTATGCCAAAGGCTCAAGGATGCTTGTCATGGTCCGCTCTTTAATTGGTGATGATGCTTTGCGCAAGGGACTGAAAAATTATTTTGCGGAACATAAGTATTCAAATGCTGCCGGAGCAGATTTGTGGAAAGCGCTCGGAGAAGCTTCCGGAATCGATGTCGGAGCAATCATGAATTCATGGCTTGAACAGCCGGGATACCCTGTCGTTTCAGCAAAGGTTGATGATGGAAAACTCATTCTGACGCAAAAGCAGTTCTTCATCGGTAAAGGAAAAGAAGTTTCCCGCAAGTGGCAGATTCCGCTCAACAGCAATTATGAAGAAGTTCCGAATCTCATGGCGGATAAGGAGCTTGTTTTGGGAGATTATGCGGAAATGAGGCAAAAAGAGGGCAGGCCTTTCCATTTGAACCTGGAAAACAATGCACATTTTATCGTTGAGTACGATGATGAATTGCTCAATGATATTTTGGAGAACTCTGAAGAACTCGATGACATTTCCAAACTTCAGCTGATGCAGGATTTACATTTGCTGGCAGAAGGACAAAAAATTGACTATAAGGAACTTGTGCCGTTGCTTCCGCTTTTTGCGAACAGCAAATCGAGCATGGTCAATCAGTACTTGTATTCGGTTGCAAACGGTTTTAAGAAGTTCGTTGAAGCTGATACAAAGGAAGAAAAAGAACTGCGTCGCTACTTCAATGCCTTGAGTTCGGAAAACTTCAAGCGTTTGGGCATCTTGCCAAAGGATGGCGAAACGGCAGAAGATGAATTGTCCCGACCGTTCGTATTAAGTGCCGCATTGTATGCTGAAAATGAGGACGCAATCAAGGAAACACATGATCTGTTCGTTGCGTCAAAGGATAATCTGCTTGGGGTTTCGGCGGGAATTCGACCGTACGTTTTGATGAACGAAGTCGTTAACTTCAGTTCCAATGAATTGTTTGACAGGCTTCTTGAGGAATATCGCAAAACAGCTGATGGCGGTTATAAGGTCGATATCAGATATGCATTGACGAAGACTCCTGACATCAAATTGGCAGAGGAAATCGTTTCCTGTCTTGAAGATGCCGATACAATCAAGCCGCAAGATCTTCGCGGATGGTTCCAAGGCGTTTTGTCCAATGACAAGGGTCAGGAATCTGCCTGGAACTGGATTCGCGATGAGTGGGGATGGCTTGAAGAAACAGTTGGTGGAGATATGGAATTTCCGACATACATTACTGTTATTTCCAGAGTTTTCAAAACAAGGAAACGTTTGGAAGAATTCAAGCGGTTCTTTGAGCCAAAACTTGACAATCCGGGATTGGTTCGCGAAATCAAGATGGATACGGAAGTCATTCAAAGTCGCATTGATCTGATTGAAACACAAAAAGACAGTCTTAATGCGGCAATTGAAAAGGAAAACCGTTAGATTGAGATAAAGTGACGGTATGATGTTTTTCGATTGCTTCAAATAGAAATTTTGCTGAAAATCTTCGGGAAAAGCTGTTCCGAAGATTTTTTTGATGAATGACATTTTTGAAGATTCTGGATTCGTATTAAGACAGACTCTTGAAATTTGTGCCAACAAGTGATAACGTTATCAAGTAAACAAGAATGTAAAGGTGGGGGTAAACTATGGCTAATTTTGCGTATCGTGTGTTTAGCGAGGTCGCCAAGCAAAAGACGTTTGTCTCAGCGGCAAATATATTGAACGTTACGCCGTCGGCAATCAGTCACTCGATTTCCGGATTGGAGGAAGAGCTGGGTTTTGCATTGTTTGTCCGCAACAGAACCGGCGTAATGTTGACCCCTGACGGAGAAAAGGTTTTGCCGATCGTTCAGGAAATACTTAATTCGGAAGCTAAACTTAATGAAGAAGCCGCGAGAATCAAGGGGCTGAATCAAGGGTCGATCAGAATCGGAGCCTTCAGCAGCGTCTGCATCAACTGGCTTCCCGACGTGATCAACGCATTCAAGCAAAAATATCCTGAAGTTGAGATTTCGGTCAGACAGGGTCCTTTCAATGAAGTTGCGGAGTCAGTCAGACTCGGCAGCCTCGAAATCGGGTTTTCAGCTTTGCCGATTCAGGAGAAACTTTCGGTTTTGCCGCTTTATAAGGACAGGATTTATTGCGTTGCCCCTGAAGGATTCGTTCCTGAAAACGGAAAAACGGTCGTTGCTTCCGATGTTTGCGATGAAACGTTTATCTTGCAGCAAATCGACTATGACAGGGACACCAAAAAAGCTCTGGACGCCTTTCATGTTTCGTTGAACTCCATTCAGTACAGTATCGATGATGCTTCGATTATCGCTATGGTAGAATCAGGACTCGGATTCGGTATTTTGCCGGAGCTTGCGCTGCAAAAACTGTCCGGGCGGGTGGTCTGTTATCCGTTTGATGGAGATTTTTATCGGACGATTTGTCTGGTTTCACATGCTAAAAGCCAGCAGACCCCGTCAACTCAGGCTTTTATTGAAGAAGTACAAACATATCTTGATGAGCGTTACGGAAAAGAACGTCTTTAGATGAAAGGAGGAAGAGGCAAGCTGACCTTTTGATTTAAATGCAGCGCCCGGTCAATCGGTGCGAAGCGGGAAAAAGGGGGTCACTATTGCGTTTGAGATATCGCAATTGCCTCGCAGAGAAATGAAAACACTGACAAAGGGAAATCCCATCAAATTGATTTTGCTGTTTGCCGTTCCGTTGCTTATCGGCAATCTTTTTCAACAGCTTTACAGCTTGTCTGATACGATTATCGTCGGACAGACGCTTGGAGTTGACGCATTGGCGGCGGTTGGTTCGACCGGAAGCATTCAGTTTCTGATTATCGGTTTTGCGCAGGGCCTTACCGCGGGATTGTCAATCTTGACGGCACAATATTTCGGAGCAGGCGATTACCAGAAAGTTCGCCAAAGTTTCGTGACGAGCATTGTGATTACTGTCGTCGTAACGGTGCTGCTGACGATTTTCAGTCTGACTTTCGTCGGCAGGATCCTGGACTTGATGCAAACGCCGGCGGAGATCAAAAATGATGCTCAGACGTTTATCTCGGTTATTTTTGCAAGCATGGTCGTATTGATGGCATACAATCTGCTTTCAAATATTATCAGAGCATTGGGAGACAGCAAGACGCCGCTTTATTTTTTGATTTTTGCAACCATTGTCAATGTTATTCTGGAGCTGTTGTTCATTTTGGTATTTCATTGGGGGATTGCCGGCGCAGGCTTTGCAACCGTGCTTGCACAAGGAGTTTCGGTGGTTTTATGTGTGGTTTATATCATCAGGAAACTGCCCTTGCTCCAGATTGAATGGAAGGATTTCAGGACGATTACCAAAGAATCTCTTGGCAAGCATCTTTACGTCGGACTTCCGATGGCATTTCAGATGTCGATTATTGCAATTGGTTCTGTGCTGCTTCAGTCGGCTTTGAACGGTCTTGGAACGACTGCCGTTGCCGCTTCAACGGCCGGAGGAAAAATCGATCAGCTTGCAACGCTTCCGCTGATGTCCTTCGGGGTTGCGATGGCAACGTTCACGGCCCAGAATTATGGCGCCAGAAAATACGGCAGGATTTTGCAGGGGGTACGACAAACCATTATCGTTTCGATTACCGTGGCAATTATCGGTGCTGTTTTGATTATTATCTTCGGTAAACAGCTTGTTACCTTGTTTGTCGGCAATCAGGCACCGGCGGTTTTGAATCTTT
>NZ_DAIUCE010000002.1:21306-38354 GCF_036846325.1 Ligilactobacillus sp.
CAGACATACTTCAACATAACCTGCACTTTCTACTGGGTGCTCGGTATTTTGTTCGTTATTCGTTATACCTTGCAGGGATTGGGACAAAGCATAGTGCCGACGCTTGCTGGAATCGCCGAACTTATCATGAGAAGTTCGGCCGCATTGTTTCTGGCAAAGGCATTGGGTTATGCCGGTGCATGCTGCGCCAATCCGATGGCATGGGCTGGATCCTGTTTTGTGTTGATTCCGTCGTATGTCAAATCTTACAAAATGTTGAAACAACGTGAGAAGGAACAAGTCAATGAAAGTGATGAGGAAGACGGCACTGAATCTTAATTATGCTTAGCCGTGGTTGACGAAACCGGTTAAAATTAAGAGTTTCTATATTTCGTTGAAAAAGACTTGCAATTTATTTGAAAGTTTGATACTATTCATACCATTGTAGGCGAAGTAGGTGAGATGATGGAAACAAATTTTCAGGTCGGTGACCGTGTGGCATGCGATAAGTTCGCATCAATGAGTCATGATTTTGTGGGCTCAATTGAAAAAATCTATGAAAATTCAGCCGTAGTTGAAATTATTGAGCATCA
This sequence comes from Ligilactobacillus sp., assembly GCF_036846325.1. Lineage (NCBI taxonomy): Bacteria > Bacillati > Bacillota > Bacilli > Lactobacillales > Lactobacillaceae > Ligilactobacillus > Ligilactobacillus sp. Next base: position 21,879 of record NZ_DAIUCE010000002.1, read on the forward strand.
TAAAGACGATAATGTTGCCGTAACTGATTTTCATAATCGGACAGTAGTTAGTCTCAAGCATATGAAGAAAATTACTGCATAAAAATTGATGACAATTAAACAGAGATATGATATAATACTCTCTGTTATGCGGGTGTAGTTTAGTGGTAAAATCCCAGCTTCCCAAGCTGATGTCGCGAGTTCGATTCTCGTCACCCGCTTAAGACTTCGGATATAGCGGTCTTGTCCAATGATGAAAGAGGAGTAGCCTGCGGAAACTTGCAGCGAGCCCGGGGTGATGGAAGCCGGGCAGCGAAAACGGGTGAAGCGCGCTTTTTAGGACGCATTTTAATATTGAGTGGATGATTCAATTAGAGTGGTACCGCGGGGAAATCTCGTCTCTTGTTTTTGTGACAGGGGACGTTTTTTTTATCCGTTTTTATATTCTATTAAATTTCAGGAGGAATCAGTTATTCATGAAAGACTATAAAGAACTTGTCGCTTCGGCAGTGAGCCAAGCAGTTGACGGACAGCTCGGCATTGATGAGATTACTGCAAAAATTGAAACGCCAAAGTCATTGAACCTTGGTGATTATGCGTTTCCGGCTTTCGTACTGGCGAAAGTCTTAAGAAAAGCTCCGCAAATGATTGCACAGGATCTTGTTGAAAAAATCGATCATGCCGGTTTTGAAAAAATCGAAGCAGTTGGACCATACGTGAATTTCTTTTTGGACAAGAAGGATTTTTCGGAGGATGTTTTGAGAGACGTGCTTGCAAAAGGAGCAGGTTTTGGCGACGCTGACAAAGGAAAGGGCGGCAACGTGCCGATTGACATGTCTTCGCCCAATATCGCCAAGCCGATGTCCATGGGCCATCTTCGTTCAACCGTAATCGGCAACTCAATCGCGCAGATGCTTGAAAAGACTGGCTACAAGCCGGTCAAGATCAATCATTTGGGTGACTGGGGAACTCAGTTTGGCAAATTGATGTGTGCCTATAAGCTTTGGGGTTCAGAAGAAGAAGTCAAAAAAGACCCGATTGATTCGCTTTTGCGCTATTATGTACGTTTTCACGAAGAAGATGTGGATCATCCTGAACTTGACGAAGAGGCGCGCGAATGGTTTAAGCGCCTGGAAGACGGCGATGAAGAGGCTACAAGGCTTTGGAAGTGGTTCCGTGAAGAATCTCTCAAAGTATTCATGCGAGTTTACGATCGTTTGGACATTGAATTTGATTCGTACAATGGCGAGGCATTTTACAACGACAAGATGGACGAAGTCGTTGAAATGCTTGAAGCAAAGAATCTGCTTCATGAAAGTCAAGGTGCTCAAATCGTCGACTTGAGCAAATATGATCTCAATCCGGCTCTGATCAAGAAGACGGATGGAGCAACCCTGTACATCACGCGTGATTTGGCTGCCGCAATCTACAGAAAGCGCACGTACAAATTCGCACAATCGCTTTATGTCGTCGGCAATGAACAGAAAAATCACTTCAAGCAGCTTAAGGCTGTCTTAAAGGAAATGGGTTATGACTGGTCCGATGACATTCATCACATTCCGTTCGGTCTGATTACAAAAGACGGCAAGAAGCTCTCGACTCGTTCGGGCAGAATCGTTTTGCTTGAAGAAGTGCTTGACGATGCCGTCAAACTGGCACAAAAACAAATCGAAGAAAAGAATCCTGCGCTTGAAAACAAGGATGAGGTTGCAGAAGCCGTCGGTGTCGGGGCAGTTGTGTTCCACGATCTTAAGAATGACCGCTTGAACAATTTCGATTTTAATTTGGAAGAAGTCGTTCGCTTTGAAGGTGAAACGGGTCCGTACGTTCAGTATTCACATGCAAGGGCAATGAGTATCTTGCGCAAGGCCGGCAATCCTGAGCTTGATGCTGCGGTGAAGTATCGTCTTGACGATCCTGAAGCATGGGAAACGCTGCGTCTTCTGGCTGATTTCCCTGCAACCGTTTTGAAGGCGGTTGAAGAATATGAGCCGTCAGTCATTGCAAAATACGGAATCCATCTGGCCAAGGCCTTCAACCGCTATTACGCGCATTCAAGAATTTTGGAAGACGATGATCAAAAGGAGGCACGACTTGCCTTGGTCAAGAGTGTTGCCGAAGTTTTGAAGGAATCATTGCGTTTACTCGGTGTTAAGGCACCCGATGAAATGTAGTTTTTACTTTGGATTTTAAAAGAATTAATAGAGTCTCAGATGAAAATGGACATTCTTTTGTTAAAACAGTCTTGACAAAACGGTTGACAGATGATTAAATAATCATATCATTAACAGACAGAATGCTTTGAAGAGAAGATCGCTTGAAGGTTCGCCTGAAGAGAACGTGGGTTGGTGAGAGCACGGAGATGAACGACAAGCGAAGATGAGCTCTGAGCAAGATGAACGGTGCAAGCTGTTTATCCGGTGCGGGACCGATAAATCCCGCAGCTTTGAATACGAAGCTGGTGAGGCTGCAAGCGTGAGTTTGTGGCGAATTAAGGTGGTACCGCGCGGAAACGTCCTTAGTGTCTTCAGTAGAAGATGCTGAGGACGTTTTTATGTTTTTTTGGAGGGATACATAATGAAGAAGAGAAATATTTTAGCAGTCAGTGCGGCCGTTTTGCTGCTCGCCGGATGCGGCAACGGAAAAAGCAGCGATGCTTCTAAGAAGGCAGACGGCAGATACGCTGCAAAGCAGGAGCTGAACTGGACCGAAAGCAATACGCTGGCAACGGCCGATTTGTCAAAGGCAACGGATACCTTGAGCTTTAACGTCTTGATGAATACTCAGGAAGGACTGTATCGCCTGGACAAAAACGGCACTCCGCAACTGGCGTTGGCAAAAAAAGCCAGCGTTTCAAAGGATGGCAGGACTTACAGTTTTGAGCTTCGCAAGGGCGTCAAGTGGTCGAACGGCGAAGAGGTTACCGCAAAGGATTTTGTTTATTCATGGCGAAGAACCGTCGATCCCAAGACGACTTCACAGGATGCCTTTTATTTGAACCAGGTTGAAAATGCCAACGAAATCATCGCAGACAAGAAGAATCCGAAGGAACTGGGAATAACTGCCAGCGGCAAGTATAAGCTGACGGTCAAACTGACAAAGGCCGTTCCATATTTCAAACAGCTGCTTGCCTGGCCGCTTTTCTATCCCGTTAACCAGACTGCGGTTGAAAAATACGGCAAACTTTACGGCACTCAGGCAAAATACAGCGTTTACAACGGACCATACGTCTTGACCGGTTGGAACGGAACCAACAAGTCATGGACGCTCGTAAAGAACAAGCATTACTGGGATAAGGAAAACGTTCATTTGAACAAGATTCACGAACTCGTAACAGAAAGCACGACAACCGGATATAACCTGTATCAGGCTAAAAAAGCCGACGAAACGCTGCTCAGCGGCCAGCAAGTCAAGAATCTGAAGAGCAGCCCCGCATTTGTCAAGCGTCTTCCGACGGCTACTGCCAGACTTGATCTTAACCAGAACAAGGTTCCGGAATTTAAGAACAGGAACATCAGACGCGCGCTTTCGCTTGCAATTGACCGCAAGGAACTGACTGAAAACGTTTTGCAGGACGGATCGACGCCATCGAAAGGCTTCGTTCCGTACGGCATCGGCAAAGATCCCGTTTCAAAGAAGAATTTTGCCGATCAGGCCTACGTTAAGGAAGCTGTCGAATTCAACCTCAAGAAGGCCAAGAAGTATCTTGAAAAAGGATATAAGGAAACAGGGACAAGCAAGCTCGACTTGAATATCCTGACAAGCGATACGGATACGAGCAAACAGACGGCAGAATTTTTGCAAAGCAAGCTTGAAGCGTTGCCGGGCGTCAAGATTTCAGTAACGTGCGTTCCGTTCGTTCAAATGCTTGCCAAGCAAAAGAACAGCGACTATCAGATTACGGTCAAGACATGGCAGTCAGTATTTGCCGATCCAATCAATTTCCTTGATATCTGGGAATCGGATGCCAGCTATAACAACTCGGGCTGGAAGAATGCCGAATTTGACAAGCTGCTTGACGAGGCAGAAAACACCTATGCCAATCAACCGGCCAAGCGCTGGCAAAAGCTTGTCGAAGCAGAAGAGCTTCTGGCTAAGGACCAGGGCACGATTCCGCTTTATCAGCAGGCAAAATCGCAGCTTTTGCGTGAAAACGTCAAGAACGTCGTTTATAATCCGGCCGGAGTTCCTTATGACTGGAAGACTGCATACATTGCAAAATAGGCGGGGAATGAAGCATGGAATTAGATCAACGATATATTGAAGATTGTTTTGTCAGATATGCCAGGGTCAATACGCGCTCAGACGTTTCGAGCAAACAGGTTCCGACGACTCCGGGACAAAGGGAACTCGCACTGATTGTGCGGGATGATTTGAAAAAGCTCGGGGTTGAGGCATGGTATAACGAAAAGACCGCCTTTACGATTGCAAGAATTCCGGCAAATACAGAGAAAAATTTGAGTTCCATCGGGTTCATTGCGCATCTTGACACCGCCGATTTCAATTCTGAAAACGTCTGTCCGATTGTGCATCCAGATTATGACGGAGGAGACGTTGTTTTAAACGAGGACTTAGGCATTATCCTAAGCCCGAAGGAATTTCCCGATTTGAAGAAATTCAAGGGACAGCGATTGATTACGACAGACGGAACAACGCTCTTGGGGGCGGATGATAAGGCCGGAGTTGCCGGATTGCTTGGGGCGGTCAAATATCTTGAGGAACATCCTGATTTTGAACACGGAGAACTGTATTTGGCATTTGGCCCGGATGAAGAAATCGGTCAAGGCGCCAGGAGATTTGATGAGACAGAATTTCCGGTTGAATTTGCCTATACGCTTGACAACGGTCAGCCGGGCGAAATCGAATATGAAACGTTTAATGCCACTTGGGCGCAGATCGAAGTTGAAGGAACGGCTGTTCATCCTGGGGATGCGTATGGCCTGATGGTTAATGCGGCCCTGATTGCAAATGAAATCGTCAGTGCACTGCCGCAGGACGAGGTTCCGGAAAAGAGCAGGGATCACGAAGGGTTCATTTTGGTAAACGAGTTTGATGCCACAGTCGATCATGCGTATCTCAGCATGATTATTCGCGATTTTGACACTGAAGAATTTTGTGCCAAACAGGAATTTTTGAAAAAACTGGTTGCAAAAATCAATGCGCGCTATGACAAACAGCGCGTTACGCTGAAATTTACCGAACAATATCGGAATATCGGTGATACGATTAAAAAGAATCCCTATATTGTCAACCTGGCCATTGATTCATACAAAAAGCTCGGGTTTAAAGTCAGAATCGTTCCGTTCAGAGGAGGAACCGACGGCAACTTCTTTACGCAAAAGGGGATTCCAACGCCAAACCTCTTCAACGGCGGAAACAATTTCCACGGTCAGTACGAGTATGTCACGACTGAGGCGATGGCAACCGTTTCAAAGACGATTTTGACGATTGTCGAAGAACACGTTCTGCAATATCAGAACAGGAACATGACACCACTGCCATGATTCAGTGCGGTTCAATTCGTAATTCGTGACGGATGACGGCAGTGACATTGAAGAATTATAAAAAAACAGACGGGTTTCTGACGATTGAAAACCTGTCTGTTTTTCTATGCGCAGCTCAGCACGGTTTTTGCAGGCGTGCGGCTCAGGAAACCCGGCCGTTTACGTCCGGGGGGTTCACCAATGCATTCATTCCTCTTCCTCAGTGTCATGAAACTCCGGCCAGCCCTCTTTTTTAGTGCATTCAATGATGTCGATTCTCTTGAATGCCTCAACCATGTCCTTTTCATTGGAGTTCAGAGTTCTTTCCTTGGAGTATGCAAGAAAGTAATCGAGCGATAAAATACTTTTAGGCAAGGGACACAGGTTGTAGTCTCCGTCGTCCAAATGAACGGCAACGGTGGCCGGAATGATGGTGCTTCCAAGACCTCTGGCTGATAAGGAGGCAATCGTGTCGATATTTGTGCTTTCAAGAACGATGTCTGGAGTGATCTTGAATTTATGGGTCAGGAAATTAATCTGCTTTCTGATGGCCGATCCGGCACAGGTTAAAAGCAACGGTTCCTGAAGGAGATTTTCGATGTTGACCGATGCGATATCGACGAATTTCTGACCGGAATGGTAGTATTGTGAAGTTTTTGGAATCATGAAGTAATACGGCTCATGTCCTCTGATTTCGCATACAAGCTGTGGTCCGACCGTTGCCGGGGTTTGTCCGATATAGAAATTGATCTGTCCCTTAATGGCCCTTTCGACGGAAATTTCCGGTGAAGCTTCCTTAAGCTCAATTCTGACGTCAGGATGTTTTTCAATAAACTCCGGCAGGAACTGTGGCAGAAGAAAACTGCCAAGAGTCGGCAGAACGCCGATTTTGATGACCGAATTCTTCTTTTGAGTGAACTCGCTCAGTTGATGCATGAAATCACTCGTATGTTCAACGTTTTCGGTCAGATATTTATAGTAAAGTCGCCCGGCTTCGGTCAGACGGATCTGATTGTTTCCCCGGTCGATGATCTTGACTCCGATGCGCTTTTCAGTTTTCTTGATGACCTGAGTCAGATATGGCTGCGAAATGTAAAGATCCTCGGATGCCTTGGTGAAACTGTTGTACTTCAGAAGGCTGTCAAGGTATTGAAGAATGGTGTTGTCATTTAAGATGGCCATTTTTAAGCCCCTTTCTTATAACTTAATAGTTATTATCTTATTGACAGATAAATGGTTAACAAAACATCTTCATTGAATTATAATAAAATTGTACTACAAATCGGTGTTTTTGTCAGTGCATTTAGAACTAAAATCCCAAAAGGCAATGTATATCAGATTCCTATGTAAGCGCTATCTATTATTTATTGCTTTTTAGTTATAAAAAGAAAGAGGGACTCGCAATGAAACTTGTAGGCATTGTCGGAACGGCAGCCGAAGAATCTACCAACCGCCGGCTTCTGCAATATATGAAACGTCACTTTGCAGCAGAAGCGGAAATTGAAATTTTCGAAATCTCCGGAATACCCATGTTTGACAAACCGGTGTCGAAAACTGCACCGTCGTCAGTCAGGAAGCTCAGTGACAAAATCGAGGCCGCAGACGGAGTCATTATTGCAACACCTGAATATGACCATTCTGTTCCAGCAGCCCTGTTGAACGTATTGGAATGGCTGGCATACACGAGCCGTGCATTTAACAACAAGAAAACTCTGATTGTAGGTGCATCATATGGTAATTTAGGAACCTTGAGGGCACAGAATCAGCTTCGACAGATTCTGTCTTCGGAAGATCTGAAGGCAGATTTCCATACGGGCGCAAGCTTTTTCCTCGGACATTCACTTGAAGCATTTGACGAAAACGGTGACCTGAAAAACGAAACCGACGTCAAGGCACTTGATGACTACTTTAGGGAAGGATGGAACAGAAGATGAAACTTTTTGGGATTGTCGGCACTAATTCTGCAGATTCAAATACGAGAACTCTGCTTGAGTTCATGAAGAAAAGATACCATGGCAGCGCGGAAATTGAACTGATTGAAACAGGCAGCCTGCCTCTTTTTGATGAATCAAGAGAGGTCAGCGCATCCGGTTCGGTTTCGTCAATGGCTGAAAAGCTTGAGGAAGCAGACGGGTTCATCATTTCCGTTTCGGAACACAATCATACGATTTCCGCCTGCCTGAAGAGCTTCATCGAATGGATGTCATTTGAGCATCATCCGTTTACTGACAAGCCTGTGATGATTGTCGGAACTTCGATTCGCTCAACGGGGTCTGCGACGGCGCAGCTTCATTTGCGCGAAATCCTCGAATCACCGGGAGTCGAGGCACTGCCGCTTCCCGGGAACGAATTTCTGCTGTCAAACAGTTCTGATGCATTTGACAAGGACGGAAATCTCAAATCGGAGCAGACGGTCAGGATTCTTGACGGATTTTTCAAGAACTTCGTCCGTTTTGTTTCGGCGATTGAAGCATATAATGAACCGCAGGAAGTCAATTTTAAAGCCGGTGAATATGATGTCGTCGCTTCCGGGCACAACGGCAAGGTTCCGATGAAGGTCACCTTTTCAGATAACCGGATCGAAAACATCGAGATTGATCGTTCAACTGAAACGGCCGGCATTGCTGATACTGTATTTGACCGTATTCCGAATCAGATCATTGCAGGTCAGACCCTGAACGTTGATGCTGTTTCCGGAGCATCGGTCACCAGCAGAGGAATTATTGACGGGGTTGCCGAAGCCGTTGAACTTGCCGGGGGGGATCCGGATGTCCTGAAGAAGCGTCCGAAGCCGTCGAAGAAAACACTTGGGAAGGAGGAAATTGATACGGACGTCGTTGTTGTCGGTGGTGGCGGCGCCGGTTTGGCAGCAGCCGCAACCGTGATTCAAAACGGCAGACAGGCAGTTTTGCTCGAAAAATTCCCTGCACTTGGAGGAAATACCGTTCGTGCCGGCGGTCCGATGAATGCCGCTGATCCTGAGTGGCAAAATACTTTCAAGGCTCTTCCGGGCGAAGCTGAAGCATTGAAGAAAATGATTGACATGGACGAAAATGAAATTGATCCCGAGTACCTGGACGATTTCAAGAAATTAAAGAAGCAGATTCGTGCATATCTTGACACCGGAGCAGAATATCTCTTTGACTCCAACCTCTGGCACGAAATTCAGACCTACCTTGGCGGAAAGCGCGTTGATCTTAACGGGCGTGAAATTCACGGTCAGTATGATCTTGTCAAAAAACTAATCGATCACAGCCTGGAATCCGTTAAGTGGCTTGAAGACATCGGCGTTGATTTCGACAAAAGTGAAGTCACCATGCCGGTCGGAGCACTGTGGCGTCGTGGCCATAAGCCAAAAGAGGGCCTGGGGTTTGCATTTATCAAGGAACTCAAGCGCTGGGTTCTGGAGCATCATGGGACGATTTTGACTGAAACGCCGGCAGTAAGACTTTTAGTCGATGAAAACGGGCGCGTTTCCGGCGTCGTCGGTCGTGCTTCTGACGGGCATGAAGTCATCGTGCATGCCAAAGGCGGTGTCGTCCTGGCATCCGGCGGGTACGGAGCAAATACCAAGATGGTACAGAAGTACAATACTTACTGGACGAAAATCGATGATGACATTGCGACCTCGAATTCACCTGCAATCACCGGTGACGGAATCAAACTCGGAACAAGCGTTGGTGCCGATCTTGTAGGGATGGGCTTCACGCAGATGATGCCCGTATCCGATCCTCAGACCGGTGAATTGTTCACCGGCATTCAGTGTCCGCCTGCAAACTACGTCATGGTTAATCAAAAGGGCAGGCGTTTTGTTGACGAGTATTCCGGCCGCGACGTCTTGACAAAGGCTGCATTTGACAACGGCGGTCTGTTTTATCTGATTGCTGATGACGCAATCAAGGAAACTGCCTATAATACTTCTCAGGAACAGATTGATGCTCAAGTTGAGGCCGGGACGCTGTTTCGTGATGATACTCTTGAAGGGCTGGCCAGGCAGATTGGTGTTGATCCGGAGGTTTTTGTCCGGGAAATTGAAAAATACAATTCATACGTTGATGCAGGAAAAGATCCTGACTTCGGCAAGGAAGTCTTTGACCTTAAAGTCGTCAAGGCACCTTTCTATGCAACGCCGAGAAAACCCGCAATTCACCATACGATGGGCGGGTTGAGAATTGATACTGATGCCTGCGTTCTTGACAAGGACGGCAACAGGATTCCGGGATTGTTTGCTGCTGGAGAAGTAGCCGGCGGCATTCATGCCGGTAATCGTCTTGGCGGAAATTCTCTGGCTGACATTTTCACTTACGGCCGCTTTGCCGGAAAGAGCGCAACGGAGGCCTGGTTGAATCAGAAACGATTATGATGTCCGGAAAAACTCTGAGAGAAGGAATCTCGGAGTTTTTTCTTTTTCCTGTAAGCGGGAGTGTTTTTTAAATTCACCTTTTTCTAATATTATTTGCTATAATGGAAATGGCAGGCAAATATATTGAAAAACACTTGTGCCTATAGCAAATGAAACAGGAAGTGAATATTCGTGAAAAAAGAGCTTAGACAAGCTAAGATTGAACAATTGATTACCAAGCAGATAATTTCAAATCAGGACGATCTGCTAAAGGCCTTGAAGAAAGCGGGAATTTCAGCTACCCAGGCGACGATCTCGCGTGATATTCGCGAAATGCAGATTGTTAAGCAGCAGGATGGCGATGGTCATTTGCGTTACGTCGTCTTCAAGGAACAAAATCAAGCCGAGTGGCTCAGGCTTTACAAGGCAATTTATGATTTTGTGATTGAAATTACGCAAGTCGAATTTGTTAACGTTGTTAAGACGATGCCGAGAAATGCAAACGTTCTGGCGGCAATAATCGATGATTTGAAACCTGAATGCGTTGCCGGAACGATTGCGGGCTATGACACGCTCGTGGTAATCAGCCCTTCAGCTGATGCTGCTTCGGAGTTCAAAAAGATGGTTATTGAGCATATCAATCATGATGCGATTGGAATTGCACCTGAAGATGATTAAGTTTCTCTTATAAAACTCCTTTTATCAGAGCAAATGTGATAATATTTCTTAAGCATAAAAGAGCATGGAAGAGGATCTGAATGGACAAGTCTTTTTTAGAAAAAACAACAGAATTGCTTAAACGGTACATGAGCCGGTTCGGAATCTGGCTCAAGGAAAAATGTCATCGGTATCAATTGATCAGATGGTTCATCGTTGCATGTTTGAGCGTTTTTTTAGCAACAAGCATCTATTTGGTTTACGTGGCCAAAACAGCAAACGTCAAAGGACTCGAGAATGCTTTGGAGAGACCGACGACAATTTATGACAAGGACGGCGACAAGGCAGGGTATCTCTATTCGCAAAAGGGGACATGGGTTTCTCTTGACAAGATTTCACCAAACGTCTCAGATGCCGTTTTGTCAACTGAAGACCGCAATTTTTATCACGAGTACGGTTTTTCTGTCAAGGGGATGGCGCGTGCATTACTGCTCAATTTGAAGAATCGCATCATGGGCAGCAGCGATATTGCGGGCGGCGGAAGCACACTGACGCAACAGCTCGTCAAAAATGCCTTCTTATCGCAGGAGCAGACGATATCCAGAAAGGCCAAGGAAATTTTCATTGCGATGCAGGTTGAAAATACGTACAGCAAGAAGCAGATTCTGGCGATGTATTTGAATAATGCGTATTTTGGCAATGGCGTCTGGGGCGTTGAGGATGCGTCAGAGAAATATTTCGGCGTTCATGCTTCGCAGTTGACGGTTCCGCAGGCGGCAACGATTGCCGGCATGCTGAAAAACCCGAACGGATATAATCCAAAGGATCACCCGGCAGAGTCAAGGCAGCGACGAAACGTTGTTTTGACTTTGATGAAGGATAACGGCAAATTGACGCAGGAACAGCTGAAAGCATATCAGTCAAGCCCGATGATTACAAGCGACAACTATCAGTACGATTCGGGCTATCGTTATCCATATTTCTTCGATGCAGTCATTGATGAGGCAATCAGGAAATATGGCTTGAGCGAAGAGGACATCATGAACCGCGGCTATAAGATCTACACGACGCTTGATCAAAACTATCAGTCAACGATGCAAACTGATTTTGCGGACAGTTCGCTGTTTCCCTATGATGCGGATGACGGGACCCGGGCACAGGGGGCTTCAATTGCCATCGATCCCAGGACTGGTGGCGTAACGGCTTTGGTTGGCGGCAGAAACGACAGCCATGTTTTCCGCGGCTACAATCGTGCGACGCAGCTTGTCCGTTCGCCCGGATCGACAATCAAGCCGTTAGCCGTCTACGCTCCGGCTCTTCAGCATGGTTATCATTATGATTCAATGGTTGAAGACAAGTACAGGGCTTACGGTTCCAATAAATACAGTCCTAAGAATGCGACTGGAACATATCAGGGGAAAATCATGCTTTATCAGGCCTTGGCTGAAAGCAAGAATACGACTGCGGTATGGTTGCTGAACAAAATAGGTGTCTCGGAGGGATATCGTTCAGCCGAAAAATTCGGATTGAAATTATCTGATTCCGATAAGAATCTGAGCCTTGCCCTGGGAGGGTTGGAAAAGGGCGTCTCGCCGATGACCATGGCATCTGCCTACTCTGCATTTGCCAACGGCGGCGTGAAATATGATGCGCATTTTATTCGAAAGATCGTCGACGCTTCCGGAAAAACAATCGTTGATGAAGAAGATGCAGATTCGACCAGAGTCGTTTCAGAAAAAGTCGCCAATGAGATGACAAGCATGATGATTGACGTTTACAAAAACGGAACTGGGGCTGCTGCCAAACCTTACGGCTATACGATTGCCGGAAAAACCGGTTCGACTCAGGGAAACGGCATTGATCCGACCGCAGCCGACACTGACAGATGGTATATCGGCTATACGCCCGATGTTGTTCTGGCAACCTGGGTCGGATTTGATTCAAACAAGAATTCGATTGAAAATGCCGGTGTAAGAGGCGGAGCAGCATTGTTCAAATCAGAAATGGAAGGTATTTTGCCAAAGACGAAGCAGACTCAGTTTAAAGTCAAGGCAGCGTCGACTCTGGCATATGAAAATATAAGCAGCAGTTCAAACCTTTGGGATTCAATCAAGAATGCCGGTGCAAACATTGAAAAATCAGGTTCTGGCATTAAGCAGAAAGTTGACTCATGGGTTGATGCAGGCAAACAGAAATTGCAGCAGATTTTTGGAAATTAATTGGAGGGATCGGCATGATTAATATTTATGATACGGCAAATCAAATGGAGCAGGATTTAAGGAAGACGAATCAGTATCAGGAGCTGCAGGCCGCATATGAATCCCTTAAAGCTGATGAAAAGGCCTTTAAGTGTTTCAAAGACATTCATTCCTTGCAAGAAGAGCTTCAAAGAAAGCAAATGTCCGGACAAAAGCCGACGGAAGACGATTTTAAAAAGCTTCAGAATTTAGGCAAGGAAGCGGAAGGATATGAAACTCTGCAGACATTAATGCAAAAGGAGCAGACGTTGAGCATGATGATGGATGAATTGAGCAGGATTATTTTTCGTCCGGTTCAGGAACTTTACAAGGATTGATTACGGAGCGGGACATTGCGTTTTGTCTCGCTCCTGTTTTCGTGTTAAAGTAATAAAGGACATGCGAATCAGATGGAGGAAATATGACGAAAAAATTATATGACTATGACGTAGGCGAAAACGTTTCTTTGTTTGTTTTGATTAAAACAGCAGAAACCAGGACTGCCAAAAATGGGAACAAATTCATTGCAATCAATTTTTCTGATAAATCGGGCGTGATCAGCGCCAAGTTCTGGGATGCGTCCGCAAATGACATTGAACAGTTTAAAGCTGGAAATGTCGTTTATCTGAAAGGAAAGCGCGAGAACTATCAGAATAATCCGCAGATCAAAATTGCGCATCTTCGTTTGGCAAAAGAAGACGAACCGAATGATCCAAGACTTTACGTTCCGGACGCCCCGGAGGGAACTAGCCAAATGAAAGAGGAACTGGAAGGATATTTGGAAAAAATAAAAAATAAAACGTGGCATGACGTTGTCAAGCAGCTTTTACGGGAAAATGCAGAGCAATTCTTGACTTTTCCCGCTGCCAAGTCAAATCACCATGCTTATTCAGGCGGGTTGGCATATCACACGCTTTCAATTTTACGTCTGGCAGAAGCAGTTGCCGGTGAATACCCTGAGATAAATAAGTCTTTGCTTTATGCAGGAGCCATTCTGCACGACATGGGCAAGACGCTGGAGCTTTCGGGACCGGTGGCGACAACGTATACCCTTGAGGGAAATCTTCTCGGGCATATCGTTTTGATTGATGAGCAGATTGTCTTGGCGCTGAAAAAACTGGATATTGATTTGGATTCGGAAGATGCAGTTTTGTTGAGACATATGATTGTTTCGCATCACGGACTGCTTGAGTATGGTTCTCCGGTGAAACCGCTGCTGCTTGAGGCTGACGTTCTTCATCAGCTTGACAACTTGGACGCATCGATTCAAATGATCAGAAACTCGGTTACAAGAACTGAGGGCGGAGCTTTCACGGAAAGGCTGTTTGCAATGGATGGAAGAATGTTCTATCATCCGAAAGACAGAGAAGAAAACGATTAAAATTAAATTGCTGCTCTGATTTCATTATTTTGAAGATCGGGACATGCTAAAATGCCCATGACACGGAAGGATGTTTCCTGTCACGGGCATTTTTTAATTCTATCTTAAAGTCGTTTGAGTCAGATAAGGGTGTTTACAATTTGAATTTATCAGTTTCTTCTTTGAGAGTTGCCGAAATATCGCGGAGATCGGAAACGTGTTGTGTGAATTCGTCCATCGTTGCGAGAACTTCTTCCGAGTTGGCTGAAACTTCTTCTGTTCCGGCAGCATTTTCCTGGGTCGAAGCAGAGATGCTCTCGAGTCCTTCAAGAACTTGGTTTTGAACGCTTTCTATATTTCCGCTGGCTTGTTCGACATTTGAGATGCCGTTTGCCATGGACTGATTGCGTTTAAATACTTCCATAGTTGACTTGATTGCGTCTTGGATGAGTTTGGATTGTTTTTGTCCTCCTTCAAGCGAGGCATTCGTCTGATCGACCATGCCGCTTGATTGTGCCTGGATGTTGGCAATGATGTCTTCGATTTCCTTGGTTGACGCAGCGCTTTGTTCTGCCAGCTTGCGAATTTCTGCGGCAACGACTGAGAATCCTTTGCCGGCTTCTCCGGCACTTGCAGCTTCGATTGAGGCGTTTAAGGCAAGCAGGTTTGTCTGGCGCGAAATCTCATTGATGACATTGATGATTTTGGTAATGTCCTGGACGTTGGTGTTCATTTCTTCAACACTGTGCATCAATTTTTCCATGGCACTCAGTTCTTCTGACCAGCTGCTGTTGACTTTATCCATCGTGTTCATGTTTTCCTGATTGATTTCAGAGCTTTGCTTTGCCTCTTCATTCATGTTCATGACGTTTGTATGGAGCTGATCGATAATTTCTGAAAGTTCTTTCAGTTTCGTTACGCTTTCCTGTGTTTCTTCGGCCTGTGAACTTGTGACGTCAGCAATTCCAGTAATTGTTTGAGATACTTCTTCAGTGGCCTTTCCGGTTTGTTTGGAAAGCTCGAGCAATGAATCGGACATTTGCGCAACGTTTTTGCTTTGTGTCTGAACATTTTTAATCAGCTCAATCATTGATTTGACCATCATGTTGTACGCATAGACAATCTGGCCGAATTCATTGCCGTCCTTTGTCGGAGCAAACAGTTTTCTGCCAAAGCGTTCTGCTCCTGAAACGTCGTTGCCGATGTCGTCTGATACGAGTGAAAGATTTCCCTTAGCGCTGGAAGCAAAGACGTCAACAAAATATTTGGTGCCCGAACGCAGCGATTTCTTGATGAATTCTGACATAAATGCAATGACGAGCATGATAATGACGGAAATGATGAGAATCCATTGTTCAAGATCATAGCGTTCATGATACAGATCATTTTTGGCAACAGCGGCTACAGCCCATGAATTGCTGCCTTTTACACCTTTATCGTAGTAGACGTCTGCAATTTTGGCATTTGGATTCAATAAACGTAAGATGTTATTCGAATCTTCCTCTGCTTTGCTGAGGTATTCGGCCTTACCGTTTGAAACTCTGATGTATCCTTGTCTTGTCGGAGCATTTTCAATTGCCTTGAAGACTGAATCGTTTGAAATGTCATTACCGCGCTTGAAGGCTTTGATTTCAGTAGGAACTTTTTTAGGGACGTCACTGCTAGTGGTGTCTCGTGATGCCAGAACTCGTGCTGATTTTGAAACAAGTGCGACGCGTCCGGTATTGCCGACCTTCATTTTCTTAACGATGAATTCGATGTTCTTGTATGTAATTTCAAGACTGACGACGCCCAGATGATTGCTTTGGTTGCGAACTGCGACGGCACAGCTTGTGACGTAACTGTCAGTTTGTTCATCGAGATAAGGGTTTGTCCAGATAATCTGACCTTCATTATTGACGGCCTTTCTATACCATTCGGTATTCCTGGCGTTGACAGAAGATCCTGACTGCATCGTGCTTATGGCGTGATTTTTTGAATCCACGAATGTTGCTCCGATGATGTCCTTGTTGCTGTTTGCAACAAGCTTTAAGATGCCGCCGATCTGGGCTGCATCGAATTTTGATCCGTTGAACATTGTTCCCTTTGCGATTGACTTGAGCGTCGAGGCAGTCTGAGTATTCAGTTTCAGTCGTTCATTTTGAATGATTTCGACGGAACTTGTCTTGGTCGTGTTGTTTCGATTAATCAGGACATTTGAAAATGTGAGATACGAGACTGCGAATATAATGAACATAGGGACGAAGCTGCAGAAAATGAGCAGCTTGACCAGTGTATGAGCAATCGATTTTTTTTGACCTTTTTTTCTGATATGATTCATGGATAATCTTTTCCTTTCATGTTGGAATGGTGTATTTAACAACCTACACTTTACATAATCGGATAAATTGTATTTATCTTTAATATCTTTAGTTAAAT
>NZ_DAIUCE010000002.1:38364-41782 GCF_036846325.1 Ligilactobacillus sp.
GTATATATAATTGTTTTTGGTACAATTGAAAATGTTTAGATTAAATTCGGATTGTGAATTTAATTATGCCCAGCCTCTGGTTGACTCAGCGGGGCTTCAAAACAGCACTTGACTTAAAGTCAACTTCATGTAATACAATATACATTATGTGGATGTACAGACTTCGTGTCACGTCATTTTTCAGGCAGCGTCTGTTTTGTCCAATCACGGAAAATAGCTGGAGGAAATTTAAATGAACGAATATTATGAAGGTGAACGCTCTTTATTTTGTGCAAAAGGTCTTGAGATTGAAGGCGCAACGTTCGGGCCGGGTGAATCCCCGCTTAAGGAAAGCGAAGACATCAGACTTGACACGACAATTTTCAAATGGAAATATCCGCTTTGGTACAGCAAAAACATTGTTGTCAAGGATTCAATTTGGGAAACGATGGCCCGCTCGGGAATATGGTATACCGATTCCATCAAGGTTTCAGACACCGTTTTTCAGGCACCCAAGAATTTCAGACGTTGTCGAGGCGTCGAGCTGGACAATGTTTATTTTGCCGATGCTGAAGAAACACTTTGGAGCTGTGATGATGTCAGATTGACCAATGTGCGCGCACACGGAGATTATTTTGGAATGAACAGTTCGAATGTTTCAATTGAAAACCTTGATCTTGTCGGAAATTACTGCTTCGATGGCGGTAAAAACATTGAAGTTCACAATTCACGTTTTGTTTCCAAGGATGCATTCTGGAATTGCGAAAACGTGACGATATATGGTTCGGTCATCAACGGAGAATATCTGGCCTGGAATACCAGGAATCTCACGTTGATCAACTGTACAATTGAAAGCAATCAGGGACTTTGCTACATTGAAGGACTCACGTTGATAAACTGCAGACTTTTGAGAACCGATTTATGCTTTGAATATTGTTCAGAGATTGATGCTGACGTTACGAGTGACATCTTAAGCATCAAAAACCCCTTAAGCGGAAAAATCAGCGCAAGATCCATCGGAGAAATCATTGAAGCAATTGAAGAGAAGGCACACTTTGGAGTCTTTGGTTACGAAGAACCCGGCGAAGAGTATTTTTCTGCAGTTTCTTCGTGGTATTCAAGAGAACATGGAATATCAGTCAATCCTGACTGGATGATTTTTGCAACGGGAGTCGTTCCTGCAATTTCATCACTTGTCAGACGACTGACATCAGTTGGGGACAATGTCTTGGTTCAGGCTCCGGTCTATAATATCTTTTTCAATTCGATCGTCAACAACGGACGGCACATTGTCTCAAGCGACTTGTTTTTTGACCGAAACAGGCTGGAGTATCGCATAGACTGGCACGATCTTGAAACGAAATTGTCTGATCCGCTGACCAATATGATGATTCTATGCAATCCGCATAATCCGATCGGGAAAATCTGGAGCAGATCGGATTTGAGAAAAATCTCCGATCTGTGTTTGAAATACAGTGTAAAGCTTGTCAGTGACGAGATTCATGGTGACGTGACGTTTCCTGAGAAGAAGTATAACTCTCTTCTTTGTCTTGAAAGTGAACGCTTAAAAAATGCAGTCGTTCTCGTTTCTCCAAGCAAGGCCTTCAATGTGGCATCATTGCATGCGGCAACCGTTATTGTTCCGGATGAAAACCTTAAGGCACAGGTTTCGCGAGGACTGAACAGCGAAGAACTTGCCGAGCCTAACCTGATGGCTTTGCCCGCTTCGATTGCGGCATACGAGAAAGGAGGAGACTGGCTGCATGCATTGCAAAGAAGGCTTTTGAAGAACAAGCTGATCGTTGAAGAATACATTTCAGAACAAATTCCTGACATCTGCCTGATTGATTCTGAAGCAACGTATCTGCTATGGATTTACTGCGGAGACATCACCGAAAATTCTTCTGAACTGGCTGCTGAAATTCGTTCTGAAACGGGGCTTTATCTGTCATCCGGAAGTCAGTATCACGGAAACGGAAATTTGTTTTTACGGATGAACATCGCATGTCCGGAAGCCGTGCTTAAGGATGGCCTTGAAAGACTGAGGAAAGGGATAGAGATTTTCAAGGGCAGGCACAATTGACTTCTGATGGTTGATTGCTGCATCCGTCGGGAAAATATCGGAAAAATTCGTCAAGCACTTGTATTTCAGCCATTATTCAACTATTATTATGTAAAAGACACTCTGAAAATGTGAAACGAGGTATGATTATGAGTGAAAAGTTAAGAGTCGGTGTCATCGGGGCTACCGGGATGGTAGGACAGCGTTATATTTCCTTGCTGGAAGATCATCCGTGGTTTGATGTGACTTGCGTAGCGGCGAGTCCTAGAAGTGCGGGCAAAACGTATGCCGAAGCGGTCAAGGGACGCTGGCGCATGGATAAACCGATTCCTGAAAAAGTTCGAGACCTTGTTGTACTGAATGCAAATGAAGTTGAAAAGGTTGCTTCGGAGGTGGATTTCGTATTTTCTGCCGTAAGCATGTCGAAGGATGAAATCAAGAAAATTGAAGAAGAATACGCAAAGACTGAAACGCCGGTTGTTTCGAATAACAGCGCTCATCGTTGGACACCGGATGTTCCGATGATTGTCCCGGAAATCAATCCTGACCATACGGACGTCATCAAGTATCAGCGTGAACGCTTAGGCACAAAGAAGGGCTTTATCGCGGTAAAGCCCAACTGTTCGATTCAAAGCTATGCTCCGGCATTGTCTGCCTGGCTGAAGTTTGAACCTTACGAAGTGATTGCAACGACATATCAGGCGATTTCCGGTGCCGGAAAGACGTTTGCTGACTGGCCTGAAATGGAAGGAAACATCATTCCGTTTATTTCAGGTGAAGAAGAAAAATCGGAAAAGGAACCGCTCAGAATCTGGGGGCATGTCGATGACGAAAAAAAGGCAATCGTTCCGGCAGAAAGTCCGGTGATCACGACACAATGCGTCCGCGTTCCTATTCTTTACGGACATACGGCGGCCGCCTTTGTCAAGTTCAGACAGAATCCTTCAAAGGAAGAATTAGTGCAGGCACTGCTCGAATATAGGGGCGTTCCTCAGGAGCTGGGTCTTCCAAGCGCTCCTAAGCAGTTTATCCAGTATATGACGGAAGACGATCGTCCTCAAGTCAAACTGGATGTAAACTTTGAAAATGGGATGGGCGTTTCAATCGGCCGTCTTCGTAAAGACAAGGTTTACGATTGGAAATTCATCGGTTTGTCCCATAATACTGCTCGTGGTGCAGCCGGCGGCGCAATTGAGTGTGCTGAACTTTTGAAGGCACAGGGGTATATTACTAAAAAATAACATTACTCGTTATCAAGATCTCGCAAGCGTTTCTGTTTTCGCTGCGAGATTTTTTGTAATGTAAGCGATATGTATTTATTACATATTTTATTTGTGAATTATATACATGATAACCTTTTTGTTGATAATTCTTTTT
>NZ_DAIUCE010000002.1:41792-50711 GCF_036846325.1 Ligilactobacillus sp.
GTATATAAGTAAGAAGGGGGTAGGAGTATGTCGTTGGAAATCGCAGATTTAAACAAGCATTTCGCAGATAAACAACTAGGACAAAAGCATGTTTTAAAGAACGTGACCTTTAATGCAGAAAATGGTCGAATTGCAGGCCTGATAGGAAAGAACGGTTCGGGAAAAACCACGACATTTCACTGTATTTTAAAATTCATTAAGTATGACGGTCTTATCAGACTTGACGGCAGGGAAATCAATGAAGACACTTATAATCGCATCGGATATCTTCCGGAGGAACGCAGTCTGATGCCCAAATTGACGGTCTATGAGCAAGTGAGTTTTCTGGCCAGACTCAAGGGAATGACCAGTCAAAGCATCAAAGAGGAGTTTCCTAAGTGGATGGATCGACTTGGCGTTGTCGGGAAACCGAATGACAAAATCAAGAGCTTGTCTAAAGGCAATCAGCAAAAGGTTCAGCTGATTGCGACTTTGATTCATAAGCCTGACTTCATTATTCTGGATGAGCCTTTCAGCGGACTGGATCCGTTGAATACAGATATTTTGAAAAAAGTTATTTTTGATGAGCAAAAGCGCGGCGCAACGATTATCTTTTCCGATCATTCCACGAGCCACGTTTCTGAGTTATGCGATGACGTCGTTATGATCAATGACGGAAGAATCGTTTTGAACGGACCGATTCAGCAGGTTCGCGACAGTTACGGCCTGACAAGAATTATTGTCAGGTGCGCGCTCTCAACAGAAGAGCTCCGTGCAGTGCCGCACGTCCTTTCAGCTGATGAGCTCAAAGACGGCAGCGTTGAATTGAAAATTGAAGATGAAAAATACGGGTCTGAAATATTTGATTTCATTTCAAATGGATCATATGTCAGAACATTTGATCATGAGCCGCCGACGCTTGATGAGATTTTTAAGGAAAAGGCCGGTGAAAAAATGAATAAGGTTATTTTGGTGTTTTTGGAAACTTTTAAGCGACAGGTAAGGTCATGGAGTTTTCTGATCATGGTGCTGGCACCGTTTCTAGTCATAGCCTTTGGACTTTTGGTAGGCAAGGTCAGTTCCGACAATGCAGAAGACATGGCAGGAGACGTTACTGAGATTGCCGTTGTTGCAGCAAATAAGGATCTTCAAAAACAATTTGAAAATCAAGCGGACGTCACTGTCAAATATGAAAGTACTGATAAGGCGAAGAAAGCCCTCACTGAAGATAAAATCGCAGGATACGTCAGTGTGTCATTGAAGAATGGCAGATACGAAGCAAGATATCATGGTAAAGAATCGATTGACGAAACGTCCAAGGCCGGAATCATGAACGTCCTGGCAAGACTTCAGTCATCACAGAATATCATTGCCGCTCAATTAAACGGCAATCAGATTCATAAGCTTCAGGTTCAGCCGAATTTTGTTGAAGTCAAGAACTCGGCATCAAAGCAAAATCAGATTGATAAGAAAGAGCAGGAGAAGTTTGCGAATAAAACAGCCTACATGATTTTGCTGTTTGTGATGTATTTTATTTTGGTAACATACTCATCAACGACTGCACAGGAAATCGGTTCCGAAAAGGGAACGAAGATAATGGAAGTTTTATTCTCAAGCATGCCTGCAAAGAATTATTTTTATGGCAAGATGCTTGGATTGACGATGGTCATTGTCTTACATATCTCAATCTATGCAGTTGGCGGTGGAGTAATATACGCCCTGGCTCCAAGACTTTGGGGAGATGAAACCTGGTTTAGAACAGCATATGAATTGATTAATAACATTTTCAAGCATATCATTTCGATTAATTTAGTCTACGTATTGCTGATGATTGTCCTTTGTACGGTTTTAGCCGCACTTTGCGGATCCCTTGTTGTCAGAATTGAGGATTCAAATAAGGCAGTTCAGCCGGTGATGTACTTGATTATTGCCGGCTTCATAGCTTCAATGGCTTTTCAGGGGAAGCCTGAAAGTGCCATTGTTGCAGTTTTGTCCTATATCCCAGGCATTTCAGCGTTTTTTATGCCCCTCAGAATTATTAACGGTACCGTTGGATCGATTGGAATCGCTGTTTCGTTAACATTGTTTTTGGCGACCGTTATCCTTTCAATTATATGGTGCGCGCAGATTTATCCAAGACTCATGCTTCAAACGGACGATGAACCGTTATTGAAAAGTTTTAAAAGGGCATTGAGTAAATGAAAATGCAGAATTTCAATTATGAGTTTTTCTGTACGTAAAAAAGGACACATTAAAAGGTCATCGTAATTTTTGATGACCTTTTTTAGTTTGGATTCAATTCACGCTTGAGCCTCGTTCAATCAGGCAAGTGGCCAACGTTACCATCTGAGGGACGCTGATTTCTTCGTTCAGTCCGTCGACCAGCATTCTGGCTGCGGCTGCACCCATTTCTTCAGTAAAGACTTTCACTGCTGAAAGCGAAGGAAAGGCATATTTTGCAAGCGAAGTGTCATTAAATGAAATAATGCTGACTCTGTCCGGGATACTGATTTTGTGTTCGTTTAACGATCGCAGGGCACCCAGGGCAATCGCATCATTAGCTGCAAAAAAAGCCTGAGGAAGATTTTCGCCAAGTTCTTCGATAGCCTGATTCATCATTTCATACCCCGATTCAGGGAGAAATTTTCCGATAAAAACATATTGGGGATTGTATAGATTAAGTTCTGACAACCGGTGCTTGAACTGCCTGAAACGAGGATCGATTAATGAATTCTTTTGATCAGAGGTATGCTCTTCGCCCACAAGCATTCCAATTTTACGTTGTCCATGTGAAAGAAAATGATCAATGACAGAATCGACGGAGCCTGCAAAATCGGCAAGAACGCAGCTGCATCCGTATTTTAACGTATCGCTGTCAACAAAGATGACGTTATCGTTCGTTTTGATGATATCCTCAATCTGCTCTTCTGAAAACTTGCCGATTGCGATGACGCCGTCAGCACTGCTGGCCTTGTCCAATGGTTCGTCCTGATAGATGCGGGTTACGTCGCATCCCATAAGATGGGCTTTTTTTTCAATCCCGATGCGAATTGCATAATAATAAAGGTCATTGATCTCTTCTTGTTCGGTATACCATTGAATGATTGCGATTGTGTGTGTTGGTTCGGATGCTTTGGAATTATTCTTCCGGTTTTTTGATTTATATTTAACGTAATTCAGTTCTTCTGCTACTTGAAAAATCCGGTTGCGTGTTTCAATACTGACGGACATGGTTTCATCGTAGTTAAGAACTCTTGAAACAGTTGCGGGGGAAACCTGTGCGCGTTCCGCAATATCTTTGATTGTTGCCATTTCTATCAAACCTCTCGCTGTAATAGATAAATATATTATAACAGAATTCAGTAAAGAATCGCAAATTTTAGTAAAGTTAGTATTCTAAGACAAAACAAGACAACCACTCCCGCCTGGCTTGAAGGGGAATGGTTGCCCAAAAGAACTATTCAAATTTCAGATAATATTCAAGTACTTGGATACGCTGCATCTGCTTGACTTATTTATGCATGAATTCATCGTCTTTTGCACTGATCAGGATTGCAGAAAAGCCAACGATGCATAACAGGAAAATATTGAACCATAAGTAAGTTCGTAAGGATTTGAAAGAACTTGCCACGATGGCGGCCGTTTCTCCGCCCATGTTCTGTTCAACGAAAATAGTGCTCGTAAGCGACAGCGTAATTGCGATAATCAGCAGGGCTACTGCAATTCCCATGGTTATGACACCGATGGTAAACAATAGTTTTGAGCGTTCCTCCAGTTCGCACAAAATCATAATCAAAAGGCTGGTAATGAGAATCAAGCCTGCATTGATAAAATTAATATTATTTTTCAAAAACCAGAAAACAGTCAGTGCTTTTTTCAAAGAATGGCTTTCATTTAGCTGCTGGATGTTTTCATGCAAATTATTCCGGTATTTTTTAAGCGATGCGTGAACTTTTGAAGACTTAAGCCTTTTTTCTGAATGATTGCTCAATAATTTCTTGATGCTTTCGCGGTAAAGCTCATCCGGATCAAGCAGTTTTAAATTTCCGGAAAAGACGTTATCGCTTGTTCTGGCAACAAGATTGTCCGTTTGACTAAGGTCAATCATCAGCATGTTGGTTTCATCTTGATTAAAGCCGGCATCTTTGGCAGAAACACAGATTATCTGGTTATAGTACTGTTGCTCTTTCAATAGGTAAGGAGTTGTGGTCACGATATCCATAATGCCTTTTTCATTGAAAAGGCAACGCGTTACTGCAACAGACATTATGAGAAAAAAACCGATGATTGCAATTCCGACTTTTAAAAGCGAAATTTTCGCATAACGGTGTTCCAACTCAGTCATTTTAATATGTTGTTCCTTTCATTTATCATGAATCTAAAATAACAGGAATTTATGAGTATTTTATTGTTATTCTGGGAGTAATATAATAAAAAACATGATTTTATTTTGTTTTAAAAACGCACTATATTCAATGTTTATATTTAAGCACATTACTATTATACAATAATCAAATCTGTTTTCAATCTGATTTTCTCAATAATGTCTTCAGGAGTCTTTGAATCAGTGATTACATGGTTGAAGGAACTCCATGGAGCAATTTCTACCAGGGAAGTTACTTCAAACAGATCATGCGAAATTAAAGCGACGTTTATTGATGAGCGGTTCATCAATTGATGTTTCATCGCGGCATCAGTAAAATTATTGGCACAAAGTCCATTATGCTTTAAGACGCCGCTTGATTCAAAAAAAGTGACGTCAAGGTTGATTCGATCAAGTAACGTATCGTGAATCGACCATTGAAAACAATGGCTGATCGGATCAAGGACACCGCCCAGACAAATCAGCTGATGATGTCCATCAGCAAGATTGTTGATTGCCGGTACTGATCCGGTGACGATTGTCTTGACCGATGGAAGATCGATAATTTGTCTTGCAACCTCACTGACAAAGGGACCGCAGTCCAATCCTATGTAGTGTGCGCTTTCAGGGATAAGATCCACTGCTTTTCTGGCAATCAATTCGGCGGTCGTCAAGGTCTGTTTTTCCTTTGCGAGTACCTGTTTTTTTGCGGAAGGTGCCAGACTGGCAAATCCAAAGGTCCTGATCACCAATCCCTTTTCTTCGAGTATCTTTAAATCATTGCGTACTGTTTTTGGAGTTACGTTGAACTTGTCGGCAAATGTTGAAACTTTGATGCTGGGCTGTTTCTTTAACATTTCGAGCATGAGGTGCAATCTGCGTTTTATTTTATTCTGTGTCATCTGCAAACATCCTTTACGGTTATCATTACCAATTTTAAAACAAAAAAGAAATAACCGCAACGAATCATAGACGAAAGATTGTTATAATTGTGAAAAAACAACCCGATTAATTATTTATTATCTTTATCATCATATTTTGATTGATATCCTTTTAACGCCAACACGGCAACCGACATTCCAAAGAACGAGACGATGAATCCGGCAATCCAGAGAATGTTGTCGATTGCGGATAAATATCCGTGAAATAAATTAGTGAGTTGCGTACTGATGTTTCTTTCAATGATTTCGTCAGAATAAGTGTTGATGGCGTAAGCAAGCAAAATCGTCAAAACGCCTGACAACGTTATCGAAATGTTCAGACATTTGAAGAACATCCAGGGCGTATTTAAGTAAAGAAGCCAGATTCCAAAAGTACAAAAGAACATGAGCGTGCCTAACGTAGCAACAAGCCAAAACTTCTTGTAGTGCCTGTAATGTTCATACAGTTTGTTTTTTTCGACTTTGTTTGATTTCTTTACGAAGACGTAGTACAGGTTCGTTTCATAATTTTGATAGAAAATTTCACGTTCGACAGGGTTCTGCCTGGAGAACAATTTTGACTTTTTATAGTTCTTGATGGCCGTCATTGAAAAAATACTGGGATCGAAGAAATTTCCCTGATCTGACGTGAACAGGCTATGCGAGGTGTATTTCAATAATTTATGAGTATCGCTGTCAGTGAAGTATAAATCCTGTCTGTCGTTATAGCTGACTTTCATACCGCTGAAAGAGTCATCGATGGCACTGTTAAAGTATGACGAAACGTTTTGAAAGTTCGTATGATTCTGCAGGCATTTATTGATGGTGTTTTCAGTAAAAAAAGAATTATATGTTGAAATCAGGCAAAGAAAACATGAGCCTGCTAAGGAAACAACCATAACAATGACGAAGTTTTTTAGATTATGTAAATTCAAAGGCAATATCCTTTCTGAGGTTAATTGGTGTTTATTGCAATTATAATTAGTATATCTGCTGTTTAGTATATACAAATCATGAAATTTAGGTGCAGCCATGGTGAAGATTGCGAAATAAATCAGAATCGTTAGGAAATCCTTGCAGATAAAAAGCCATAACCTGATATTTTGGTTATGGCTGAAATATCCTAAAGCGCCCACTTTTCAATTGCTTCTGCGACTCCGTCATGATCGCAGTCCGCTGTCACATGTTGTGCGCATTCCTTCAGTTCGTCGATGGCATTGCCCATTGCGATACCAGTTCCGGCAAATTTGACCATGGACAAATCGTTGCCTTGATCACCGATGGCCATGACGTTTTCCCTGGTCAGTCCAAGTCTGTCAATCAGAATCTGCAAGGCGCTGCCCTTGTCTGTGCCTTTCGGGTTCGCTTCATAATACATCGGCGTGCTTCTCGTAAAGGTGATCCGGTCGTTAAGCGGCTTGAAGAGTTCTTCGTGTTTAACGGCCTCTTCAATTTTTTCCGGATCGTCAATGTACATTGCCTTGATAAGCTTTTCATTGCGCAACTCGTCTGGCAAGCGGAAGCAAACTGGAATATTGACCAGGTATCCCTCAACAATCGTGTATTTTCCAAGATCTCGATCAGAGGTAAAAAGCCGTTCTGATGATTCGACATGAAAATGCAGTCCGAGTTTTGTCGCAATGTTTTGCAGGTCAAGGTAATCCTCATATGAAAGCGACCGTGCGGCGATGATCTTGCCTGAAGTTGTTTCGACTACTCCGCCTCCAAAGGAGATGACGTATTGATCGTCTCTGTCATCCAAATCAAGCTGCCTGAGGAAAGGGCGGATGCCGGAAATGGGCCGACCGCTTGTTAAAACAACTTTGATGCCTTTTTGGGAAGCCTTTTTAATTGCATTTTTAACGGCATCCGTTAATTGATGGTTAGAATTCAATAGTGTTGCATCGATGTCAATCGCGATAATTTTAATAGCTGACATGAAAATCCTCCGAATTAGTTTTGTCATCCTTATTTTAACATATGGCAAAATAATTTGAGCCAAAGAATTGATAGCTGAACTCAAAAGGTTTAAGATATGCTTAAAGATATAGCAGAAAGAAGGGGTTCCCATGGATGACAAGGTAAGAAAGCTGATTAATGAGACAAATGACAAGCTTCGAATGCTGAATAAACAAGAGGAAGATTACCCGGCTTGGATTGTTGATTATGATTTTCTGGAACGTGGGTTAATCCAGGGGAATAAATGGTATGGTGCGGAAAATGAGGAGCAGAGGAAGGCTTTGAAGGATGATACCTGGGCATACGGAGTCTTGACGGGCAGCATTAAAGATAATAACGATGAACTGGATGCTTTGAAACAACTGGACAAAAGGACGCTTTTCATCGTATTTTTTGATTATGTGTTCAACTCTGAGGACGACGAGGCACTGAATTTTGACACGGTAATGCCGCTTGAGAAAATGCGGGAACTAGAGAGCATGGGCTTTGGCGCGGAGCGAGAAGCGGCAATCTACGAATTTTTCAGGTCCCTGCCGCAGGATTACCAGCTGGTTAACATGCCGTATTTTACAATCAAGTGGACGTTTGACTATCGCGGATGATTTCAATGACAAGCTCCCTTCAAACAGGGGAGCTTGTTTTTGTCTCAAAGGCGCCCAAAGTAAAAAAATACCTCTCGAACAGTCGAGAGATATTTTAATCATGCTTATTTTGAGCTTGAGGAAGATGATGATGAAACATAGTCGGACAAGACATCCTTCAAGTCGTTATCCTTGATGGAGACATTGCCGTTCTTGAATTCCTTTGAAAGAATCTTCTGCATGTATGAAGAATCACTTGACTTGGAAGTGATGATTTGATCCTTAAGTTCCTTCTTGTGATCGGACATCTTGCCCTTGCCAGGGTTTTTCACGGAATAAATGATGTGATAGCCATAAGACGTCTTGACCGGTTCCGTTGTAAACGTACCCTGCTTAAGCTTGAAAGCGGCTTTCTTGAACGTTGAATCAAGTGATGTATCTGTATTGTCAAATGCAGACAACTTGCCGCCGTTGCTCTTTGTTCCCGTGTCGGTTGACTTTTCCTTGGCAAGTTTTGCAAAGTTCTTGTATGAGCCGTCCTTCTTCAATTCATTGATGACAGCTTCTGCATCGGACTTTTTAGCAACAAGGATATGCGCAACCGTAATCTTTGGTTCGTATTCCTTCCACTGTGCCTTAAGCATCTTGTCAGTAATCTTTGTGTTGGCTACGAGAGCTTCGTGCAAGAGAAGCGAAGAGCGAATGTTCTTCTTGAACGAAGATTTCGTATAATTATTCTGCGCAAGAACGGTTGAAAATGAAGAGCCGTACTGCTTCTTGTACTTGTTGTATTCAGCATCGACTTTCTTGTCCGTGACCTTGTCGCCGTATTCCTTTTCCAGGATTTTGTTTAAAATCATTTCCTGGAGCACTTGCTTGCCGGATGAAGTCTTCTTCAAACTGCTGTAGTACTCGCTTTCCGTAACCTTGCCACCGGACGTAGTAGCGACGGTCTTAGAACCACAGGCTGCTAACGAGAGAGTCATTAAGACGCTGGCAGCAGCGACAAACCATTTCTTCATGTTAAATAACACATCCATTTCGTAAAAATTGCTTGAAAAACAAGCTTAACACGTATTACTATACCACACTATGGGTAATAAGAAAGAAGTGATTT
>NZ_DAIUCE010000002.1:50721-60616 GCF_036846325.1 Ligilactobacillus sp.
AGTCAAATCGGACAGAACGTCTCCTGAATCAGACAGGGCGTTCATGAAAGCGGACGTGTTTTGTTTTACGCGGCCGGCGCATTGACTCCAACTGTTGACGGATGAAACCAATTCATCGAATTTTTGCGTTCGACTGACTACGGAATTTAAAATTTCCCTTCGCTTTACAAAGGCAATGGTTCCCAAAATACAAGCACCAATCAATTTGCAGGTTGTTGTTTTTTTCATTGAAATCACCCCAGATGCTGCTTGATGTTTTCGGCAATCTTCTTCAAAGCATCAGTATCGTAGCCGCCGGAGTTGTCTTTAAAGGACATGCTGAAACCGTCTTTTTGCGTATAGCGCGGAATCAGGTGAACATGCGAGTGGAAAACGGATTGATATGCGAGCTCACCGTTATTGTTGACGATGTTCAATCCTTTGATTTCAGGATCGCTTTCTTTAACGGCGCGGGCAATCATCGGAATTTTTGCAAAGACGTCTCTTGCAAGTTCTTCGTCATATTCAAAAATATCTTTGACATGTTTTTTCGGAACTACCAGAACGTGCCCCTTAGTTGCCTGCGAGATATCCAGGAAAGCCTTGACGTTATTGTCCTCATAAACCGTAATGCTTGGGATTTCTCCCTTGATGATTTTGCAAAAAATGCAGTTGTCCATTTAAATACCTTCTTTCGAGATTACATAACCATATTATAACATGTTAAATATTTTCCACCAATCAGGATATCGGCTTAAAATTTTGATATAATCGTGAGTAGCTAGATATTGAAAGGATTCGATAATATGATTTTAACGGTTGATGGATTGACAGGGGGCTATTCTGCTGTTCCTGTCTTAAAGAACCTGTCGTTTACGGTCGACCAGGGTGAACTGGTCGGCTTGATCGGGTTGAACGGGGCGGGCAAGTCGACGACGATCAAGCACGTTATCGGCCTGCTTAATCCAAAAAAGGGCAGGATTACGCTCAATGACTGTTCTCTTTCGGACAATCCGGCAAAATACAAGCAGCAGTTTGCATATGTTCCGGAAACCCCCGTGCTTTATGAAGAACTTACTTTAAAGGAACATCTTGAAATGACGATTATGGCATACGGGCTTGAGCGAAGAAAGGCCATGGAAAAAGCTTCGGAACTTTTGAAAATCTTCAGGCTGGAAAACAAATTGGACTGGTTCCCGGCCAATTTCTCAAAAGGGATGAAGCAAAAGGTGATGATTGTCTGTGCATTCATGACGGATGCGAAGCTTTTCATCATCGACGAACCCTTTCTCGGACTCGATCCTCTGGCGACAAGAGATTTGTTGAATCTGATTGAAAAGGTCAAACGGGAAGGAGCCGGTGTCTTAATGTCGACGCATGTCCTGAGCACGGCGGAAAAATACTGCGACCGGTTTGTCATGATTGATCACGGAGAACTTCAGGCAGCCGGAACCTTGGAAGAACTTAAACAGAATTATGGCCGGGAAGATGCGACGCTTTCTGACGTTTATCTTGGAATGGCCGGCCTGGAAGGTGAATAATATGGATGAACTGTATAGAAAGCGTCAAAGTGACTATTTTAAGCAGATATTCAAATATCTGCGCTATGTTTTGAATGATTTCTTCATTTTGTCGGTTTTGTTTGCATTGGGCGGTCTTGGTCTGGCATATTCTGACTATGTCAAAAGTCTGAGTCATCCGAGCAATCTTTGGTACTCCAAGCCGCTGTTCGTTTTAATCGTCATCATTTTGCTGCAGGTCGGCAAGCCGAAGACGCTGCTGAAAAAAGCAGATGCGGTTTTCCTGCTTGCCAGGGAAACAGAAATGGGACAATATCTCAAAAGGAGTTTTCTTTCATCCTATCTGAGCGGTGCGGCCGTTGTTTTGATCGGAGGATTGGTGCTCGTCCCGTTCATGCTCTTTGCCTGCGACATTTCAAGGACAAACGTGTTGCTGATCATCTTTTTGATGCTTGCAGGCAAGATGTTTGTACTTCTTGCTGAATTTGCGGAATTTTATGATGAAAAATTTTCTTCGCTGCCATTTGAACTGATTTTCAGAGCTTTGCTGCCGATTTTGGCACTGTCGCTTGCAGTTTTTTCAAATGCAGTGCTCGGCCTCTGTCTGATGCTCGTTGCAATTTTCCTTTTGATGCAAAATATCAGGCAAAACGTTTATCAGAAAATGTTCAGGTGGAATTTTGCGATTGAAAGGGAAACAGCCAGGATGATGGGGCTTTATCGTTTTTTCAATCTTTTTTGCGACGTGCCGTATGTGGTTGCCAAAGCCAGGAGAAGGCGCTTTTTGGATGCCTTCTTACCAAAGCCGAATCCCGAAAATCCGTACAGATATCTGTATGTCAGAGGGCTGGTGAGATCGGGTGAATACAGCAGCCTGTTGATCCGGCTGCTTGTTTTGGGTAGCGTGATTCTGGCGTTCCTGGATACGTATCTGTCTCTTCTGATAGCGGCGGTTTTCCTTTATATGCTGGGATTCCAGCTGATACCTTTGGCAACAAATTACGAGGAAATTGTTTTCATGCATATCTATCCGCAGGGATTTGAGAAAAAAATAAGCGGCTTCAGAGGGGTTTTGAGAACGGTCATGCTTTTTTCATCCTTCGTCTTTGCCACCTTTTGTCTGATTGGAACCGGACAGCTGCTGATGGCCCTGGAGGCATTGGCAGTCATGATTGTTGAAACCCTCCTTGTTACCGGAAACTATCTTTCAAGGAAGCTTAGCATCAACTTGACATATACGAATTAATTGGGTAAAATACCACTAGTTATCGATATTTTCGAAAAGGAGAGCCTACGTTGAACCTTAATTTGGAAAATGGTTGGCAAGTTCTCCCGATTGATGGCGACACCGGCACGGCCTACATGGGCATCAATAAAGATGAGCGTGTTTTTCTGAAGCGGAATTCTCCTTTTTTAGCAGCACTCTCGATTGAACATATCGTTCCGCGACTGATTTGGACCAGGACGATGGTTTCCGGAGACACGCTTACTGCCCAGGAGTGGATGAATGGTCGTTGTCTTGCAAAAGATGAGATGTGTTCTGAGGATGTTACGTCATTGCTGTATCGCGTGCATCATTCGGAATTGCTGAAGAAGATGCTGCTGCAGATAGGCGGACAGATTGTTACGCCATACGAGCTGCTGAATCGTTATTTCAGAGGATTGGATTCCGATTTGAGACGACATCCGCTTTTAAAGAGTGTTGCCAATCAGTTGAGGGCATGTCAACCTGAACTTGAACGCTCGAATTACGAAGTATGTCATGGCGATTTGAATCATAAGAACTGGCTGATGTCTGAATCTGAAAAGCTGTATCTCGTAGACTGGGAGTCGGCGATTATTGCAGATCCTGCGATGGATATCAGTATGTTAATGTGTCAATATGTCCCGCGCAATAGCTGGTATCAGTGGTTGAATCAATACGCAAAGGGAAATCTTACGGAAGATTTGTGTGAGCGCGTTGAATGGTATGCAAAACTCTACCTGCTGCTGAATATCAAAAACAGCCGAATGCGTGGTCGTTTCCATGAAATGAACCAAGACATTGTAAAGCTTAATGAGTTTTCAAATAAGAAATTATTTAATGGCAAGGGATGAAAGGGCGGCCTTTTATCCCTTGTTTACTGAAAGCAACTATTATCTGGAGGAAAAAAGAAGATATGAGGTTAAGAAACAAACCCTGGGCTAAGCCGCTGATAGAGGCCAATCCCCAATATGTCGTGACGGAACCGGAAAAATTCGCCGGAAAATGGCAGGAACGATTTGAAAAGGAGCAGCCGATTTTTGTTGAGGTCGGGACAGGCAAAGGGCGTTTCATCGTTGAAATGGCTGAAAAATATCCTGACAGAAATTTTATCGGTCTTGAAATGCAGACCGTTGCAGTGGGGATTGCGCTTAAAAAGCAGCTTGATGCCAAACTTCCTAATTTACAGCTTGTTTGCGCAAACGGAAGCGGCTTGACTGAATTCTTCAATGAAGGTGAGGTTTCCGGAATTTATCTTAATTTTTCAGACCCCTGGCCTAAAAAACGCAATGAGAAGCGGCGTCTGACATATAAAACGTTTCTTGAATCATACAAGAATGTTTTGAATGAAGACGGAAAAGTCGAATTCAAAACGGATAATCGCGGATTGTTCGAGTATTCTCTTTGCAGCATGAATGAATTCGGAATGCATTTTGATGGCGTCTGGCTTGATCTTCATGTCTCTGAAGAAGCAATGGAAAACGTCATGACCGAATATGAAGAAAAATTCAGTCAAAAAGGACAGCCTATTTACAAGCTGACGGCTCACTTCTGATAAAAAAAGCCGGGTAAAATCCCGGCCGTAGCGCAATATTGTTCAACCATTCTGGAATTGAGCGGTTTTATTGATTTTTAAAATGCTGCCTGTTTTAGAGTCGACCCAGAATTCGTAGCATACAGGTCCGGCATTTTCTTTTTTGATGATGCCGCCATGATAAGTGTCGTGGGTTAATGAAAATTTTTGAAACGGGACGGTTCTATGTTCGATCCAACCGTCATAAGAGTCCGTATCTTTTTTGATGTCAAGAAGGACTTTCCTTGGCGACAGTCTGGCATGTTTTTCAATCGTTCTGGCAAATAGGTTTCCGACGATGAATCCTGACGCTGCGAAAAGTAGGATGTTTTCTTTTTTCAATTTACTGCCTCCTGAAGCATTTCCTAGATTATAACATAGTTCAGCAGGCAAAGATGGTGTATTTTTTCAAGTGATGCGTTATAATTGTTGCATCAATTGATATGGAGGGTATTGATATGGAAAAACTGGCAAAAATGACAAAGGCGGAATTTGAACAGAAGTATGACAGCGGGAAGTATGTGCTGTTTTTTACGGCAGACTGGTGCCCGGACTGTCGATTTATCAAGCCTGCGATGCCTGAAATTGAAGCAGAGTTTTCTGATTTCAAGTTCTTGTTGGTCGATCGTGACGAAAACATTGATTTTTGTCAGGAGATGTTCGTCATGGGAATTCCGAGTTTTATCGTCTATGTTGACGGTGAGGAAAAGGATCGGTTCGTCAACAAGGATCGCAAGACAAGGGAAGAGGTCGAAGCATTTTTAAGTAATGCTGAATAGTTCTGGGGGTTTCCCCAAATAATTTGAGAAGGAAGTATCATATCGATGTTGATTGCAAGTTACAATAAAGAGCAGCTGGGCGACGTTTTGCTGACGGTCGTTGCTCCCGATGCCGCAGACGAATCTTATGAAAAGAAGGGCGACATCGTCAGGATTTTTGATGCTGAGTCGGGTCAGACGACGGGCTACAATTTTTTCAATGCTTCTAAGCTTCTAAGCGGTCTTGAAAATGAAAATGGTCAGGTTCTTTTGGATAGGGGACAAGTTGATGAATTGAATGCTGCACTGGTGGAAAAAGGCTTTTCATCAGAACTTGTCGTTGATGAAAAACCAAAGTTTGTCGTCGGATATGTCGAAAAATCAGAGGAACATCCTGACTCCGACCATCTTCACGTAACAAGCATCAAGGTTGATGGCGATGAACATCTTCAGATTGTTTGCGGAGCTCCAAACATTGAGCAGGGGCAAAACGTTGTTATTGCCAAAGTCGGAGCAATGATGCCGGACGGCACGTTGATTTTTCCGGGCAGATTGCGAGGAATCGACAGTTTTGGGATGGTTTGCTCTGCACGCGAGCTTCACTTGCCAAATGCTCCGCAGAAGCGGGGAATTCTGGTTCTTGATGCTGATGATTATCCAGTAGGATCGGCCTTTGATTTTGAGAAGGCTGCTCATTTATTCCAAACGGAAGCATAGTTTTATGTTAAAATTGAGGGGTCGGGAAGTATTCCCAGGCCCCTTTTTTGCGGGCAAATTAATGCAGTTAGGGTGGAATTCATGAAGTATTATGATGGACCGGCATTTTATCGTAAAAATGATTTGGTCAAATCGGAGGAAAAATCAAGGAATCATTCAAACAGGGAATCGGTAAATGCTTCACGTTCGCGTTATTTTCATCCGACGTATATTCCAAAGGTAATCGGTCGAAAAGTTATCACGTCGGAACCGGATTATCGCCGTTTGGCAGATGAAGTGCGTAAAAGTCCAAACGACTATCTGCTGTTTGACGAGGACGGAAAAGATGCCATTGATTTGACTGACGGATTGATGATGGATTTTAAAGAGGAAATTTCTGAAAGAACATCTGGAAAACAGGGTGATGAGGTTGAAAAAGAGCTCTTTTCGGATGCAGAGGCTGAAAAGAATGAGGAAAACGAATCGAATCTGTCGGCTTCTGAAATGAAAGAATCCTCTTCTCCTGAGGTTGAAACTTTTTATCCGAGGAAAAATCCTGATGAAGATCAGAAAAATATGCCAAAGGAAAACATTGAAACGTCTCCAGGCAAAACAGACGCAAGGATTTCAGAGTCTGTTGAAGGCAAAGAGGAGACGGAAGCTTTCGAAAAAGAGGATGGCGCAGCTGAAGAAACAATGGCAGCAGAAGCGGTTAATTCAGAAGCAGTTGAAGACAAGACTGCTTCTGAAACTGCTGCAGTCGATAAGGACTTGTCAGAAGAAGGCATTGTAAATGTGCCGGACGAAAAGGAACAGTCAACCGAAAAGATAATTGAAGAAACCGGTTATCGACTTCCACCGCTTTCACTTTTGCCGGAACCGATTGAGGAAAACGATCCTCAAATCGACGAATGGGTTTTGAATCAGGCAGAAACACTGAATGAAACTCTGAAGGCCTTTAAGGTTGAGGCCTCAGTTTCAAATTGGACGGTTGGACCGACGGTGACGCAGTTTGAGCTGAATTTGGGACGGGGGGTCAAGGTCAATAAGATTACCAATCTCAATGATGATTTAAAGCTGGCATTGGCGGCAAAGGACATTCGAATTGAGGCACCAATTCCGGGAAGGAGTACTGTCGGAATCGAAATTCCAAATAAGAAGTCAAGACCGGTGCTGCTTTCTGAGGTTTTGGGGTCTGATGAGTTTCAGACGGCAGATTCTCCTTTGACGACCGCGCTTGGCGTTGATTTGTTCGGACGCGCCTGCGTAACCGATATTCAAAAGATGCCGCATGGACTGATTGCCGGGGCAACCGGTTCCGGGAAATCAGTCTTCATTAACAGCATGCTGATGTCTATCCTGTATAAGGCAAAGCCTTCGGAAGTCAAACTTTTGCTGATTGACCCCAAGGCTGTTGAAATGGCGCCTTATCAAGGGCTGCCGCATCTTCTTTCGCCGGTTATTTCCGATTCTCAGGCTGCAACTGAAGCCTTGAAGAGATGGAGGAAAGATATCAGAAACTTGCCGCCCTTGGTGCAAGAAATCTTGAGAATTATAACAGAAAGCTTGAAGAAGAAGGTCATTACGCCGGAAAGCTTCCGTATATCGTAATCGTGATTGACGAGCTGGCTGATCTGATGATGGCTTCATCTTCTGAAGTCCAGGAATACATTGCGCGGATTACGCAGAAGGCACGTGCTGCCGGAATTCACTTGATTGTTGCAACGCAACGTCCAAGTGTTGACGTCGTGACAGGTCTGATCAAAAATAATATTCCGACAAGAATCGCATTTATGGTTTCGAGTTCAACCGATTCGCGAACGATTCTCGACTGCTCCGGGGCAGAGCGATTGCTCGGGCGTGGCGATATGCTGTATCTGGGCAATGGATCCAGTCAGCCGCTTCGTCTGCAGGGCACGTATATTGAAGATGAGATTGACGACGTTTGCGATTTTATCAGAAAGCAAGCCAGTCCTCACTATGCATTCAATCCTGAGACCTTGAAGAAAAAAGCCATTGCGGCGGAAAATCAGGATGAACTGATGCCGCGCGTTTTGGATTACATCGTGAATGAAGAAACGATTTCGACTTCCAAGCTTCAGCGGATTTTTTCAATTGGTTACAACCGTGCCGCATCAATCATTGACGATCTTGAAAGCAGAGGCTATATTTCGCAGGCAAGAGGAGCAAAGCCCAGGACCGTGCATCTGACGCAGGAAGC
The DNA here is from genome assembly GCF_036846325.1 of Ligilactobacillus sp. NCBI lineage: Bacteria > Bacillati > Bacillota > Bacilli > Lactobacillales > Lactobacillaceae > Ligilactobacillus > Ligilactobacillus sp. The sequence goes on from NZ_DAIUCE010000002.1 coordinate 58,712, forward strand.
ACTTAATAACATGCGATTTTAAACAAAATTGCTTTTATTTATGGACGTCCTTATGGTAAACTTAACATGATTGTTGATTATGAAAAGAGGACGTTTGACATGGATATGAATACCACATATTTCTTTGTAGGTATCAAGGGCACGGGCATGAGTGCCCTGGCATTGATTTTGAATGACAAGGGCTGCAAGGTTCTTGGATCTGATATTGAAAAATACACGTTCACCCAACGAGGACTCGAACAGGCCGGAATTAAGATCTTGCCTTTTAATAAGGATAACATTCAGGCGAACATGACGATTGTTGCCGGAAATGCATTTTCTGACGATCATGAAGAAATTGCCAAGGCAAAAGAAATGGGACTTAAAGTTTTGACATATCCGGAAGTAGTCGAAATGCTCGTTGAGGAAACGACAAGCATCGGCGTTGCTGGAGCTCACGGCAAGACAAGCACTACAGGTTTGCTTTCTCATGTGCTGAGCGGCGTTTCTCCGACAAGTTACCTGATAGGTGACGGTACCGGCAAAGGCTTGCCTGACGCACGCTTCTTCGTCTTCGAAGCAGATGAATACCGACGCCATTTTGCGGGATACCATCCTGATTATACGATCATGACGAACATCGACTTTGATCATCCTGATTATTTCACGGGAATTGAAGATGTCTGTGATGCATTCCAGGAACTTGCAAGTCACACCAAGAAAGCCTTGTTCGTTTGGGGAGAAGACAAGTACCTGCGTAAGATCCGGGTTGATATCCCGGTTTACAGCTACGGTACGGAAAAAGATGATGACGTGCGTGCTGAAAACATCAAGCGCACGACCAAGGGCTCGAGTTTTGACGTTTATCTGCACGATGAATTCCTTGGGACGTTTGACATTCCGCTTTTCGGCAAGCATAACGTGCTGAATTCGCTTGCTGTAATTGCGGTTTCTCATCTTGAAAAAATTGAGGCTGAAGAAGTCAAACACGAGCTTTTGACGTTTAAGGGCGTAAAGCGTCGTTTTTCCGAAAAGAAGGTTGCCGACATGGTCATCATCGATGATTATGCACACCATCCGTCAGAAATTGCTGCGACAATTGATGCGGCAAGACAACAGTATCCGAAGAAGAAAATCATCGCAGTTTTCCAGCCGCATACGTTTAGTCGCACCATTGCGTTGATGGACGACTTTGCCAAGAGCCTGGATCTTGCGGATAAAGTTTACCTGACTGAAATTTTCAGTTCGATTCGTGAGCAAAACGGTGAAGTTTCTGCCAAGGATCTTGGCAGAAAAATCAGCAAGGGCGGAGAAGTCCTCAGTCTGGACAATATGTCGCCGCTGCTTGATTTTCACGATGATGTCGTCATCTTTATGGGTGCCGGAGACATTCCGAAGTATGAGCAGGCATATGAGGAACTTTTGTCCAACCTCAGTTTAAAGAACAATTGATTCAGGAGGTTTCACTGCATGAAACGATATGATAGCATCGGCCAGATTGGTCACATTCTTGAAACTGATCAACAAGTCGTAACTGACTTGGTGATTCCGTCCGGGAAGGAAATCCCGGAGCATCACGTTGACTATACTGTTGTAGTCGTTCCAATCAAGGGAAAGGTCATCTTTTCCGGTCATGATTTTGAAACGGAACTTGCGCCTGGCAGCTTTGTGCGCATGCTTCCGAATGAGCCTCATAGTCTGAGGGCAGTCAAGGACAGCGAACTTTTTGTGATCAAGTCGAAATTGGCAGAATAACGTGAATTTTCGAAGTCGAGGGCAACCTCGGCTTTTTTATTAAATAATTTTAAATGTTTTTGGTTTGATTGAGAATATTAAACGATTGTGATAATATGTACTTGAAGTTAAAAGCAGGAGGGAATAAACTGTAGTTAAAATTATACTCAAAAGCTACCGAATGTGACATAA